>CATWBR010000054.1 GCA_958349075.1 uncultured Clostridium sp. | reverse complement strand
CTTCTACATATGTAAATCACATAGTAACCGGCTACAACATATAGAATTAATAACTGATCAAGCTCCACACTGCATTGATAAATCACTTTATATTCATCCTCCGTATCAATGCTTCTATTCAACCGTTCCCTTGCGTTTTCGATTTTACTGATCAATTCTTCTCTCGCATTTGCCATATCCTACTCTCCTTTTGTTAATGCTGTCTTCAGTTGTGGCGCTGTCAGAGGATATTGTTGTCATTGTTGTAAAAATATTTGCACTAACCGGTATTCCAGACCCTCAATCCAGGAATACAGTCTAAAACTCCAGATATCCGATGCCAGCAATCGCGGGCGCACTTACAGACAAGGATGTTTGTAAATACTTCCTCGATATATCTTCATTTTAAGTCCTGATCCCCTAAAAATCAAACTAATTCGGCCGATAATATTCGACAAAAATTGACGTGAAGCCCCTTTTTATCAACCAATTCCCTTGTAAATGATACCCAGGATAAATACGATAATCGTAAGCGGGACATAGAGTCCGCAGGCAATTTTGCCGAACAGGGACGGCAGTTTTTTTCCTCTTCCCTGCTCCATTTCTTTCCTGATTTCTTTGTATCCCAAAATGTAATAGATGGAAACCGCGCCGAGCACCGCTCCAAACGGAACCACCATGATGGTGATGAAATCCATCCAGCTTCCGACGGAAGGCTCCGCTTCCAGGAATACGCCGACTCCAAAGCAGATAACACCGCACAGGAGCACCGCCAGTTTTCTTGGAACCTCAAACCGGTGCTGGATACTTTCAATTACCGCCTCAAACATATTTATTAAAGAAGTGATTCCCGCAAATACCACGGAAAGGAAGAATATAACGGCAAATATCTGCCCCATCGGCATCTGTGCGAAAATCTTGGGAATCGTAATAAACATCAGGGAAGGGCCGGCCCCCGGTTCAATACCGAAAGCAAATACGGCCGGCATGATGGCCAGGGCCGCCAGAAGCGCAGCAACCGTGTCGAACACCGCCGTGCGCAGGGATGCGCCCACAATATCAGCATTGCGGTTTAAGTAGGAACCGTATACGATCATTCCCGAACCGGTGATGGAGAGGGAGAAGAACGCCTGTCCCATGGCCATAACCCAGGTGTTCACATCCTTCAGGCGATCCCACTTCGGCACAAAGAGAAAGCGGTAGCCGGCGGATGCGCCCGGCAGGAAAAATACCCTGACCGCCAGGACGGTAAAGAGCACAAAGAAGACAGGCATCATCACACGGTTTGCACGCTCAATCTGCGTTACGGAACCCGTGATCAGGATCACCACCGTAATCAGTACCACAGCCAGATGCCACGGCAGGCTTCCAAAACTACCCGTAGCCTGTGCAAAGTACGCGGCCGACTCCTCCGAGAGAATGGCGCCGGACAGCGAACCGCCCAGGGAGCGGAGCACCCAGCCGATAATAATTGAGTATCCAATAGCGATTCCCAGAGAACCCAGAAGCGGAATCCAGCCGAGCAGACGCCCCACTTTCCCCTGTCCTCTGTGAGCCCAGCAATATTCATAAGAACCAAGCGTTCCCGTCTTTGCCCTTCTTCCGATGGCAAACTCCGCCGACAGGCCGGTCAGGCCAAACAGGCAGATGAAAAAGATATAGGGAACCAAAAAGGCTGCTCCCCCGAACTGGCCCAGACGGTATGGAAACATCCATATATTTCCCAGGCCCACTGCGGACCCTACACAGGCCAGGACAAAGCCCAGCGAACTGCTGAAATTACCATTTTTGTGACTCATGAAATAAACCTCCTCGTTGTTATGGTGGAAAGTCCGCAATGCGGGCCTTTCATCATTTGTTACGGTGCAAAGACGGTGACCGGTCTTTGCACCGTGTAAGCGCATCTGCACGTCCCGCGCTTATTCGGGTGAATATCTGCAGGTTCCCTGCAGGGCCGGGACAAATGGGCTTACTATGCCGCTTTAAACGGCAAAATCATTTCTATCATAATATATCCTGCATATAAAAGCAACCGCTTTTATTGGGAACAGGGGCGGAGTGATAAGACTTCAATCCCGCCGCACTCTCCCGGCGGGGAGGACGGGAAGAAAAAAGTGCGGTTTTAATTAGACCTCCTTTATTAAGGAAGGAACACTCTCCGAAAATGAGCGGGAGATCATGGCATGTTTGGCTTCGGGCTGCTTGACACGGAGAGGAAAATAGTCGATAATGAGTTTATTCACTCATCAAGAAAACACCAGGGAGGTAGGTTTATGAGATACTCAGATGATCCGGGAAACAGAGAAGTCCGCAGGGCGCGCAATAGTCCGCGGAGTCCCCGCATCTCCAAGGATCCCGGAGAACGGAAACAGGAAATTATTGAGACGGCTTTGGAACTTCTGGCAGAAAAGGGATATAATGGTTTGAATGTCCAGGATATTACGGACAGGATGAACGTTTCACCAGGACTCTGCTACCGCTATTTTAAATCTAAAACAGAAATTTTCGCCGCCGCATCTGAATTCTATGCCATGAAGATGGTGGAACAAGTGAAGCTTCCTCTCTCCCAGGACATCCCCGTAACCGAAAAACTGAAGCTTGTAATAACCCGCATCTTCGAGTTTACAAAAAAACACGACGAATTTGAGGCGCGCTACAGCGAGGGAGAGGATATCCGGGCAATTTACCTGGATAATGTTGCGGAGCAATGGGCCTTTGTGCTGCTCCCGGTGATTGAGCAGGGTGTAAAGGAAGATGTTTTTCACTGTGCCGATGCGGCCGCGGCCACCTATTTTCTGATTTTCGGGTTGGTCCATACATTCCACCGGAATATGCCCACTGAAAACGCAGGGGAATATATGGCTTCCTATCTCGATTTTACCCATGAAATGTTCACACGTGTTTTAGATATCCCGGCGGATTCATTCCGATAACCGGCAGCGTCACTGGAATCGTGCCGTATTTTCACCGTATAAATGCCTTGATTTATCACCGGAGCTGTTCTCCGACGGCCATTGTACCGCCCGGAACAGTACCGGTGTATTTTTTTCTTTAGATAATGAGTAAATTTATTTATTGACATTGGAAAGGATATACAGTATTATTGAATGAGGAAATTTACTCAATATTCTTTGAAAGAAGGTGAGCCCTTTGCAGCTCGGATACTCCGGTGAAAATTATTTAAAAACGATCCTTCTGCTCCATCAGAACCAGGATAAGGTCAGAGAGGTGGATATTGCCGCGCGGCTGGACTTTACAAAGGCCAGCGTCAGCCGTATGATTAAAAACCTTGCACAGCAGGGCTATGTCACAGTGGAGAACGGTAATGTTTGTCTGACCCGGGAAGGCTATGAGGCCGCAAACCGCGTTTATGGCCGTTTTCTGGCTCTCCGGCAATTTCTGACGCAGTATCTGGGAATTATGCCGGAGATTGCAGGACTCGATGCAGGGGCCATGGAACATGTAATCAGCGACGAAACGTTTGAGGCTCTGATTAAAGCAATGAACCGGAATGGAGGTAAACGAACCGATGATCTCATTTTTAATAAAGCGCTGGATTAAAGACAGTGAGAATGTCTCCTCCCCCGCCGTCCAAAAGGCCTGTGCAAAATTGTGCAGCAGTGCCGGAATCTTTTTCAATCTTCTCCTTTTTGTAATCAAGATGCTGGCCGGCCTGTTCAGCGGCTCCGCCGCCATCACTGCGGACGGATTTAACAACCTTTCGGACGCCGCCTCTTCCGCCGCCTCGCTTCTCGGCTTTTGCCTTGCCGGCATTGGGGCGGGCGAAAATCATCCCTTCGGCCATGGGCGTTACGAATGGCTTATGGGCTTTTTATCTTCCATCGCGGTATTTATGGTCGGAGTCGCTCTGGCGAAGACTTCCATCGCCGCGATTCGCTCTCCCGCCCCGGTCAACTTTAACCTTTCCGTTTTCTTTGTTCTCCTGTGCTCCGTCCTTATTAAATATTACATGTATTTCTACAACAAAAAAATCGGAGACAAAATAGGCTCCTCCTCCATGAAAGCCACTTCCGCCGACTGTATCAGCGACATGGTGTCCACGTCGGCCATCATTGCATCCCTGATTGTGGAATGCTTTACCGGCCGGCACATCGATGGGTGGTGCGGAACCTTCGTCTCTTTTTTCATCATGTTTTCTGGTCTGAAATCCGCGGGTGAGGTGGTGCAGAGGCTGATGGGGGAATCTCCGGACAAGAATCTGGAAGAAAAAATCATATCCTGCGTCATGCGTCATCCCGAAGTATGCAATATCAGTAATCTTCTGATCCACGACTACGGGATGGGCCGCTATGCCGTTTCCATGCATATCGGCGGCGCAGGCACAAAACTCCCGGAGCAGACGGTTCAAATGGAACAGCTCGCCCAGGAAATTACATATGAACTTTTCTCCTTCCTGGACTGTGACGCCACAATCCAGACCGAACAGCTCATCACCGATGAAGCTGTCACAGCCCCTGTACGAAGCAGCGCCGAGCAGGTAATTAAAAGCTTCGAGAAAACGGCTCTCATCAGGGAACTGAGGCTGGTAAATGCCGGCTCCCATATCAATGTATTTTTAACGGCCGCCTGCTCCAGGCGGCTGCAAAAGAAAGAGGCCGCTGTAAGACAGGCAATCCGTGATTCCATTTGTGAGGGGAATGACCGGTATCAGATTATTCCAAAACTGGTGATTGCCCCGATTCCATCTATGCGCTCGCTGGCAAAATCGCTTCATATCAGTGTAATTACCGTTCAGAAGGCGTACGAAGATTTTCAGCGGGACGGATTCATTGAGACGACAGTCGGACGGGGCAGTTTTATATCGGCGCAGAACAGGGATTTTATACAAGAAGAACAGCAGCGTCTGGCGGAAACGCACCTGCAGGAGGCCGCGGCAATCGGCCGGACAAACGGAATATCCCTTGAGAAATTAACGGAACTTCTAACGCTTTTCTATACGGAGGAACCATAATATGGCTCACATATTGGAAGTAAAAAATCTTTCCAAACGCTATGCAAAATCGGGCTTTGCCTTAAATAATGTATCATTCAACGTTCCTTACGGTTCCATCGTTGGATTTATCGGAGAAAACGGAGCCGGCAAAACCACGACCATAAGCTGTATTTTAAATGCCCTTTTTAAAGACAGCGGAACAATCAAAATTTTAGGTTCCAGGATGACGGACGACGACAGCGCCCTGCGGGAGGAACTGGGTGCAGTATTTGACTCAGGCAGTTTTCCCGATCATCTCGACGCCCGGAAATTATCCAATATCATGCAGGGCATCTACGCAAAATGGGATCAGAATCTGTTCTCCGGCTATCTGAAGCAATTTAAAATCCCGGCCGATAAAAAAATCAGCAGCCTCTCCAGAGGTATGTCCATGAAATTGTCGATTGCCGCCGCCCTGTCCCATCGTCCCAAGCTGCTGATATTAGACGAGGCCACCGGAGGCCTGGATCCGATAGTCAGGGAGGAAATCCTAGATGTGTTTTTAGATTTTGTGCAGGACGAAGAACACTCCATTTTGCTCTCCTCCCACATCACAAAAGATCTCGAAAAAATCTCCGATTATATCGTATTCATCCACAATGGAGAAATTATCCTGACCGCCCCCAAAGACGAATTACTCTACGACTACGCCATAGCCCGCTGCAGGACTTCGCAGTTTTCACAAATAGAAAAATCCGATATCATCGCATACAGGAAGCGCGACTACCAAGTCGACGTCCTGGTCAAAAACCGAAAAGAAATAGACCGGAAATACAAAAATCTTACACTGGACGCCGTCTCAATCGACGATATCATGCTTCTGCTCATAAAGGGGGAAAGAATATGAAGGGTTTATTATTAAACGAATTTTATTCCGCAGTCGGAAACATCAAACTGTTCCTGTTCATCGCACTGGCCGCCGCAATCTCCCTGATCGTAACAGGCAGTCCCACGGCCCAGGAATTATTTGTCTACATCACCATCACAGCCCTGTCCGTAAACGCCGTAGTAAGTTTCCGCAAAGACGCCGTCTGTCTGCCGGGAACAGGCGCCCTCCCCTCGATGTTCAATCTCGGAATTGGAATCTCCCTCCTGACCGGAGCCCTCTTCTACCCGTTATCCTATCGGTTCGGCATAGATAAAAGTGAAACCATCCTTATCATAAGCATCATTAGCGCCATCCTATTGTCAATCGTAACCCTGAACATCCTCAACCGTTATATCCCGTCTTTTTCCACCAGGATGTCCGTTTTCATTTTACTATACTCAGCTTCATTTGCCGCATCATACAAAACAACACTATTGCTATACCAGAAAAAAGAATTCTAATCACTCGTTTATACGTACTCTCCCTTCTTCAGTCCTTGCGGCACAGTAACCGGGGAATGCGGGCAGGATGGAAGACACGCCGTTGACTCCCTCTCCCTGCCCGCATTCCCGCCTGCCGCCCCCTTTTCCCCACCTTTTCTCAATTAAATTTCCTCTTCCTTTTCCCCCCATTTTATGGTATCCTATTCTGGTACGCCCAGGCGTAAACAGCGATAAAAGAACTTTGTAAGTTACCGTACACACCGCTCTGCGTTATGTACAATAACACGCTTCACGATGCACAGAAACGGCAAAAAAGCCGTTTCGCGCCGTATAACTCGGGATTTTCGTGCAAAATACGCACGAAAACACCTCGCGGGATATAAACAGCGATTAAAGAACTTTGTAAACAGCTTGCTGTTTCTCAATGATAGAAAGGATGTTTATTATGAAATTAGGTATTGTAGGCCTGCCGAACGTAGGTAAAAGTACTCTCTTCAATTCTCTGACAAAAGCCGGAGCAGAATCCGCCAATTACCCATTCTGTACCATCGATCCCAACGTGGGCGTCGTACCAGTTCCGGACTTCCGCCTCGGAAAGCTTTCCGCTCTCTATAATTCTGAAAAGATTACCCCGGCCGTAATTGAATTTGTAGATATCGCAGGCCTTGTAAAGGGCGCATCCAAGGGCGAGGGTCTCGGCAATCAGTTCCTCTCCAATATCCGCGAGGTGGATGCCATCGTGCACGTAGTACGCTGCTTTGAGGATCCCAATGTTATTCATGTGGACGGCAATGTCAACCCGCTCCGTGATATCGAGACCATCAATCTGGAACTGATTTTCTCCGATATGGAAATCCTGGAAAGAAGAATTTCCAAGACCAATAAGAGCCTGATGGGCAATAAGGCCCTGGCAAAGGAATTAGATACGTTAAAGGCGCTCTACGCTCACCTGGAGGATGGAAAACTGGCAAGAAGTTTCGAAACCGAAGATGAGGACGAGCTTGAATTTATCAATTCCCTGAACCTTCTTACCTGGAAACCGGTTATCTTTGCGGCGAACGTATGTGAAGACGATCTGGCCGACGACGGGGCAAATAATGACTATGTAGCCGCTGTACGCAAATTCTCTTCCGAAACAGGCAGCGAGGCCTTTGTCATCTGCGCGCAGATCGAGCAGGAGATCGCGGAACTGGATGAGGAAGAAAAGAAGATGTTTTTAGAGGATCTGGGTCTTACGGAATCCGGCCTGGAGAAACTGATTGCCGCCAGTTACCGTCTTCTGGGCCTGATCAGCTACCTGACGGCAGGACCTCAGGAAACACGCGCCTGGACCATCAAGGTCGGCACAAAAGCGCCTCAGGCAGCCGGTAAAATCCACTCCGATTTTGAACGCGGCTTCATCAAGGCCGAGGTTGTCAACTATCAGGATCTTCTGGACTGCGGCACCTACACGGCCGCCAAGGAAAAGGGACTTGTCCGGATGGAGGGCAAGGAGTATGTGGTAAAAGACGGTGATGTGGTTCTCTTCCGTTTTAACGTATAAACCCGCATGGCAAAATGGCATCAGAGTTTCCGGCTCTGATGCCATTTTTGTTCTATATAATGTCATGGCAGTTTAGAACGACTATGCAAAATACTGTATCGTTCCATCGGAAAATATCCCGGCCTCCGTTCCCTCTCCGTGTTCTTCCATCAGAAGCGCCATCGCCTCCTCCCATGTTTTCACCCATATCACGCGTTTCGTTCCGTCCACATCGCCGAAGCGCAGCGTTGAATATTTATCGGGATAAGGGCTGAGGCAGATGATACGGTGCACGTGGCTTACCTCGTCTCCCATCGGCCCCCACTGTCTCCCGCAGGCTTTTCTGCCGAAGGGGCCTGAAAAATAGTGCACCACCTGCCCGTCGGGGCAATAATTGACGAGTACAATATCTCCCCCCGTTTCTTTCAGGTATGCGGCCGCGTTTAAGATAGCCAGATCCGCCTCGTTGACCTTCGCGTTGGCATTGGCCACAATCACGTCCTTTTTATCCGGAATCCTGCTCCGGTAGGTCACTGCAGCCTCCTTAATCCCTTCATAATATTCTGCAACCGGCTCTCCTGCGAACAGGCCGATGATATCCAGCCTTGCATTATAGATCACATCTATCTTAAAAAATTCTCCCGCCATGCGGGTCATATCCTCAATCTCCGTCCTCATAGCGGGCGGACTCTGCTGTCCCATCTGCCCATACTTACTTTTCGTATGGTTTCCCGTGGTGGTGGCAATAGAGGCAATTCCCGGAAACAAAAGCTTTCCCCCGCCTCCAAACCCATTGAGCGGGTGAGGGGTGATGGCTCCTATTCCAATTCGCACATCGCTCTCCGCAAACTCGCGGTTGATTTCCACCGGAACGCCCTCCGGCGTATAACCGAGCAGAACATTATTCTCGTATGGATTGTGGTTAAACACACAGAACCGGCTGACAATCTCTTCCCCAAGCTTATTGGCAAACTGGGTTCTCGTCATGGCTCCGTGATTTCCAAGGGCGCAGAGGAATTCGATATTGTCCTCCTGAATTCCCGCCGCCAGAAGCTCCTCCACCACAATCTCCGCGATCTCCTTAAGCTTTGTCCCGCGGCTGGCGTCATCAAATACAATGACTGCCGTCTCCCGTCCCCCGGCCAGCTCACGGATTGTTTTCATCCCCCCAAACGGACTGTTAACCCGGCTTCTGATCTGCTCCGTCGTCAGGACTGGCATCGTGTCCCCAGGCATCCCGTAATACTCCGTATGCCAGTTTTCGGGCAGACGGATTCTGATTTCCCCATTTTCATCTGCATCCTGATACAGTGTGACTTCCATATAGTTCCTCCACCGCAAAGCGGTCCCCAGACATACACAAAAGGCTGCCGTAAAATGAATTCCCACATTTCATGGCAGCCCTATGGCCGCTGCTATTTCCCAAGCAGCTCTTTATTTCTCACATACTGTGACAGCTCACCCTTCTCCAGAAACGCTTCGATTGTTTCCGCCATGATAATCTGGGACCGCAGTCCCCCTTCCATCGTTTCCGCTCCCATGTGGGAAGTGATAAACACATTTTCCATGTCCAGAAGAGGATTGTCATCCAACGGCGGTTCATCACACAGCACATCCAGACCGGCCGCTCCGATCCGGCCGCTCTTAAGCGCCTCCACCAGATCCGCCTCATTCAGCACGCTGCCCCGGCAGGTGTTAATCAGGTATGCGCCCATTTTCATCCGGTCAAAACATTCCCGGTTGATGCTGCCCGCGGTTTCCGGTGTGCTTGGGATATGCAGGCTCACAATATCGCTCCGTTCAAACAATTCTTCCCTGGAACCGGCAGACCGTACCCCCGCAGGAAGCTGTTCCTCCTTTACATACGGATCATAGGTCAGGATTTGCACCCGGAAGCCCGACAGCATTCGGGCCAGGTTCTGCGCAATATTGCCAAAGCCCAGAAGGCCCACGGTTTTTCCGTCCAGCTCGGTCCCCGTAATGGTGGAAGGCCAGATACGGGCCTTCACGCCGCTGACACAGGGAGTGAATTTACGCCCTGCGTTCAGGATATGCAGGAGCGCCACCTCCGCCACCGACGCCGAGTTCGCCCCGATAATATTGGCTACCGGAATATGATGTCTGGCAGCCGCCGCGAGGTCGATATTATCAAGTCCCATCCCATATTTCTGGATGAATCTCACCTTTCCCCCGGCCTCCGCCAAAAACTCCTCATCCCATTTTTCCAGCGTACTGATCACCACATCCGCCTGGAGCGCCTGTTCCCTCACCAGATCCGGCCTGTTTCCGGGAATTGCCTTTGCCACAAAGTGATACTTTCCTGAAAACTGCTTTTCCAGATAGGACAAATCTACCTTCACCGGATCCACGTTAATCCAGATTGTCTGTTTCATACCGTCACCCTTCCCTGCCTACTGCATTACGTCCTGAATGTCCTCTATCGCCCGGACAGCCGTATCGACCGCTTCCTCTCCCGTTGCCGAGCCTGTCATTACCTGGTTTACCATCTTGCAGGCCGGATAGCTGAAGAAGTGCTTGGACGCCACCGCGCGTCCCTCCAGCGTATCGACCGGATAGCCGTAATATCCGCCGGCATTGCGCGCATAATCCACGATCAGTGCATTCACTTCATCCTGCCATACATCCGCTTTTGCCGTATCTTCAAACACAGGAGCCAGGAATGGAGCCGTCGTCTCGAAGCACTGGCCGTACCATTCCGGATCCAGCAGATATTTGATCAGATCAGCCGCCTCATCCGGGTATTTGGAAGTCTTTGTGATGCCGTAGCCTCTCGGGAAGCTCATGTAGATTCCATTCTCCGAGCCTACCGGAGCCGATACAAAGGCTGTGTTTTCAAAAATTTCTTTATTTTCCTCGTTGTCACGAAGCGCAACATAGAGGGACGGTCCGTTGATACAGATAGCCGCTCTGCCCTGGATATAGGCAGAATTGTTGCCGCCCGCATCCCAGGTCGTGCTGTCCTCCGGAATCACGCCGTCTTTGTAGAGCTGGCCAATCATATCCAGCCTGTCCGCCCATTTGTTGCCGTCCTTAATCGTGATATTGCCCTCTTTGTCAAACATATAGGCGCCTTCATTCCACTGCCACTGACGCCATGCATTCTCATCATCGTCATCGGTGTCGCCGCAGCCCATGGCCAGCCCGTAGAAATTATTGTCAGGATCCGTTACCTTCTTTGCTGCCTCCACTACCTCATCCCAGGTCTTCGGCATCTCGGTAATTCCTTTTTCCGCCAGGATATCCTTGCGCACGTACATAATTACCGCGGAGCTGCTGTACGGCACATAATAGTGAACCCCGTCGATCTGGGTGCTGGTGTAAGCGGAGTCAAAATAACCGCGCTCCTCGTTCAGCTCTTTTACCAATTCCGACACGTCGGTGTAGGGAATATTCGGATAATAGTTCATCGTCCTGGTGGTATCGGTGTAGGTCACATCCGGTGCGTTTCCGCCCTCAATGGCCGCGTTCAGCTTCGGGATAAAGTCCGTGGAGTTTATAACTTCACAGTTCACTTTGATTCCGCTCTCCGCGGCAAACTGCTGCACCCTCTCCTCGGTTGCCTTATTCACTTCATCGCTGAACAGCTTCTCCACCCAGATTGTCAGTTCCTTTGCTTCGGCGTCTTTGCCTGCCTCCGCCTTCGTACTCTCTCCCGCCGGGGCGGCTGCATCCGTCGTATCCCCTGCCTTACCGGAGCATGCGGTCAGGGACAGCCCCATTGCCGCACACAGTGTAATGCTGGCGGCCTGTTTCCAGAAACGTCTGTTTTTCTTCATAATAATTTTCCTCCTTTTATTGTTTCACACCGCCCGCCGTCTTTCCTCCGACAAGCGCGCTGTTAGATAAGATATAGATACAAAGAATCGGGATACATGCGACAATCGCCCCGGCCATCAACTGGTTCCAGGCGGGCATGTCCCCATAAATAATCGCCGACAATATCAGCGGGAAGGTCTGCACCTCCTTGCTGCTCGCATTGACGAGCGCATACAGATATTCGCCCCAGCACATGGCAAAGGCAAAGATCGTGGTGGAGATAATTCCCGGCAGCGCCAGAGGAAAGACAATCCGGTACATTGTCCCAATCCTGGAACAGCCGTCCACCCTGGCCGCCTCCTCCAGCTCCACCGGAACCGAGGCAATATGCGGAATCAGAATCCATGCCACATAGGGCAGGGTAAAAGTGGGATAAATCAACATCAGCCCATAAATACTGTTACTCAGTTTCAGCGTCGATACAAACATATAGAGAGGGATGTACAGCACGCAGGTCGGGAGCAGATAGGTAAACAGAACCGTCTTGGAATACATCCTGCGGCCCCTGAATTTGATCCGCGCAATCGCATAGGCGGCCGGATATGCCACCAGGATGGAGAACGCGGATACAAACACCGCAATAATCAGGCTGTTTTTTAATCCGCTTACAAATGAAGTTTCCGTCAGCAGGTAGCGGTATGCCTCCAGGCTGGCCTTGTGAGGATACATGGTCGGTATCTTTGCATAAATTTCCCCCTGGGATTTTAAAGACGTATTGAGCATCCAATAGATGGGGAACAGCGCGACAATTAACATCAGTGCGACAAACAGATAATTAATCACCCTCAGCGTTTTATTGCTTTTCATCGTCTCACCCCTCCCTCCGTCTCTTCCGCTTCTTCGTATTCTCATCCGGAAGCATCATCTTGGCAATATAGTTGATAATTAAGAACAGGAACGGCATCGCAATAACGGCTACCGCCACACCGCGTCCCAGCATCATCTGCATCATCGCCGTCTTGTAGCTGTATACGTTCATGACCTGGGTGCTTCCATTCGGTCCGCCTCCCGTCATCAGCCATACGCTCTCGAATTCATTGAGGGTCCATATCGTGGACATCAGTGTCGATAACAGAAGTACTTCCTTAATCTCAGGAAGTGTTATGTAGATAAAACGCTGCCAGACATTGGCCCCGTCTATCTGGGCCGCCTCATAATAATCGCCCGATATGGTCTGCAGCTTTGCCAGAATCGACATTCCGAAAAACGGTGTTCCTCTCCATACATTGCTGATGATAATGGCCGTCATGGCCAGTCCGGCCGAGCCGAACCAGACGAGATCCTTATCAATCAGGCCGAACGTGCGCATCAGATAATTTGCCACGCCTCCGTTGGTGTTAAAAATCCATTTCCAGTTGTAGACAGCCACGATGTTGGGCAGCGTCCACGGAATCATGAGGAGAGCCCGCACAATGTTGCGTCCCTTAAATTCCATATTGAGGGACAGAGCCATCGCAGTGCCAATCACCGCCTTCAGCGCAATCGCGAAAAATGTAAACTCCAGCGTATTTAAAATAGAATGCAGGTATTCTTTATCCGTCAACAGACGCACATAATTGCGGAACCCGATAAATTTGGCAGGCCCGCCTATGGTTTTATTGGTAAAACTGATGTAGATCCCCCAGATAATCGGCACGAGCAGGACGCACAGCAGGTACACAATCAGCGGAATATTGATCAGCCAGGCAAAGCGGGCTTCCTTCGACATCTTTCCCGCTCTTTTAACTTTGGCCTCATTCATGGCATCCCTTCCCCCTTCCCCTTAGATTAAACCGCTGTCAGCAAAATTCCTTCTTCGCTTCCATAATCATCCTTGCCGCCTCTCCGGCAATGGCATAGTCGGCTTCGGCGAGCGGCGCCAGCGGCAGCCTGACTCCTCCGATATCCAGCTTCTCATTGATGCGGAGCACCTCTTTAATCACGCCGTACATATTGCCGTGGGCGCTGCACAGCTTTGCAATGATATCGTCAATTACATACTGGAGACGGCAGGCAGCCGCCATCTCACGGGCCTCAAAAAGCTCGTTGAGCTTTAAGAAAAGTTCCGGCATTGCGCCGTACGTTCCTCCGATTCCCCCGTCGGCGCCGATGGAACGGCCGCCGATAAACTGTTCGTCCGGACCGTTGAAGATAACGTAATCATCCCCCGCCGCTGCCTTCAGGATCTGGATGTCCTGTATCGGCATGGAGGAATTCTTCACACCGATGACCCTCGGATTCTTTCTCATCTCTGCAAACAGGGACGGGGTCAGGGCCACGCCGGCCAACTGCGGGATATTATAAATAATAAAGTCGGTATTGGGAGCGGCTTCACTCATGTCGTTCCAATATTTTGCAATGGCATACTCCGGCAGACGGAAGTAAATCGGAGGTATCGCCGCGATGGCATCCACGCCCTGCTCCTGCGCATGTTTTGCGAGAACCACGCTGTCCTTCGTGTTGTTGCAGGCCACGTGGGCGATCACGGTCAGTTTTCCCTTTGCCGCCGCCATTACATTTTCCAGAACCGTTTTCCGATCCTCCACGCTCTGGTAGATGCATTCACCGGAAGATCCGTTGACATAGACTCCCTTTACGCCCTTTTCGATAAAAAACTCCGTAAGCGCCCTCACCCGCTCGGGACTAATCTCTCCCGCCCCGTCGTAGCAGGCATAAAATGCGGGAAAGATTCCTCTGTACTTATCCAGGTTTCTCATATTTCCTCTCCTTTGTCTGTTTTTCTTTTTGTTCCCCTGTTTCAGGAAAAATGCCCTGATTTTTTCTTTCCGGCAGAATTCCTGTGTGCATTAATAATAAATTCATAATACTACAAAAAATATTTTTCGTCAATCTTGTATAAAAAAATATTTT
>CATWBR010000053.1 GCA_958349075.1 uncultured Clostridium sp. | reverse complement strand
GTATGTGTATTATGTCTTTTTAAAGTAAATGTTATTTTGTCACTGATAGCCGCTTCATTGATAGCCGGTATGGTCGCAGGGATGAATCCGGGACAGATTATGGGGGTTTTCGTGGAGAACCTGGGTGACAATGGAGAGACAGCCATCAGTTACCTGCTGCTCGGCGCATTCGCAGCCGGACTGGCCCGCGTCGGAATTGCCGACATCCTGGCAAAGAAACTGGCCGGCATAATAAAGGGCCGGCGTTATATGCTTCTTGCCATGCTGGCAGTCTGTGCCTGTATATCCGGTACACTGATTCCGATACATATTGCGTTTATCCCGATTCTTGTACCGACAATGCTGTCCCTGATGAACGAGATGAAACTGGATCGCCGGGCTGCGGCCTGTGCTCTTGCCTTTGGTCTTGTGACCCCCTACGCCACACTGCCGATCGGATACGGCCTGATTTTTCATAACATTGTGGCATCCAATATGACGGACAACGGAATGCCCGTCGATACGTTTCAGGTATGGCACAGTAACTGGATCCTGGCAATTGGAATGGCTGCCGGAATGATCCTGTCAATTCTCTTCTTCTCGAAAAAAAGGGAGTATCGGGATATTGCTGTTGAGAGCATGGCGGTAAACAGTACGGAGGGAAGCGCCCGAAGGGGGATTACCCGTCCGCAGCTCGTATCCATGCTTGCAATTGCAGCAACGGTGATTGGTCAATTGATGTACAATTCCATGCCGTTTGGCGCCGTGGCCGGACTTATTGTAATGATTGGCGGAGGGGCTATTCCATTAAAGGATATCGATCAGGTTGTGGATGAAGGAATCCGCCTGATGGGCGTCGTAGCGGTGGCACTGCTCGTCGCCGCCGGCTATGCGGGCGTTGTCAAGGAGAGCGGGGCTGTGGATGCACTCGTCACCTCCGCACTGGCAATCCTTGGAGGAAGCAAGGCTTTTTCGGCCGCGGTTATGCTTTTGATCGGTCTTCTGATCGATATGGGAATTGGAACCTCATTCGGGACGGTACCGATACTGGCTGTACTGTATGTCCCCTTGTGCGCACAGCTCGGCTTCAGTCCGGCTGCAACTGTTGTTTTGATTTCGGCCGCCGCTGTTCTTGGAGACGCGGGCTCCCCAGCCTCCGATACGACACTGGGGCCTACGGCAGGTTTGAACGCAGACGGCCAGCATGACCACATCTGGGACACCTGTGTGCCGACATTTATCGTGTATAATATCCCGCTTCTGATATGCGGATTCATCGGGGTTATGATTTTTTGATAAGAATAGCGAAATAAACAATGAACAGTTATAAGGTCAGCTTCTAAAAAAAATCAATAAAACTAACTGGTAAAGAATGAGGAAAATGGTATATAATAAAATCAGGTTGCTATTTTTAAAATTACGGTGAAAAAGTCCGCAGAGTGTACTTTTCATTGAAGGTAAAAGACCGTGTGCGGGTCATACGGTTTTTTGCCGCAGCAGAAAGAAGTAAAATCCAGGATATCAAAAGAGCACAATCAGGAGGTCCATACTATGAAAATGTTATCTATTGCAGAGGAACTGAAGAATAATTCCTACCCAGGCCGCGGAATCATCATCGGCAGATCGGCAGACGGCACAAAAGCCGTGACAGCATATTTTATCATGGGAAGAAGCGAAAACAGCAGGAACCGTGTCTTTGTGGAGGACGGAGACGGAATCCGCACACAGGCCTTCGACCCATCCAAACTCACCGATCCGAGCCTGATCATCTATGCTCCGGTCAGGGTGCTGGGCAATAAGACAATTGTGACAAACGGAGATCAGACCGATACGATTTACGACGGGATGGACATCCAGCTCACATTCGAGCAGTCGCTGCGCTGCCGTGATTTTGAACCGGATGCACCGAATTATACACCGCGTATTTCGGGAATCATGCACATCGAGGACAGCGGTTACAATTATGCCATGTCCATTTTAAAGAGCGACAACGGAAGACCTGATTCCTGTCTGCGCTTTACCTACGCATATCAGAACCCAATGCCGGGAGAGGGCCATTTTATCCATACCTATATGCAGGACGGCAATCCGCTTCCAAGCTTTGAGGGGGAACCAAAGAGGATTTCCATTCCTGATGATATGGACGAGTTCGCGGATCTTTTGTGGGAGAACTTAAACCCGGACAACAAGGTTTCTCTTTTCGTGCGTTATATTGATATTGAGACAAGAGAGACATGCTCGAAGATTATTAATAAGAATCAGTAATACATCGCTGCAGTTCATTTATACTGTAACGCTTAATACAAAGGAGGAAGTTTTAATGAAAGAACTGGAGTTAAAATACGGCTGCAACCCGAACCAGAAACCATCCAGAATCTATGTGGAGGACGGAAGTGAACTGCCGATTCAGGTGCTGAGCGGCCGCCCGGGATATATTAATTTTCTTGACGCATTCAACGGCTGGCAGCTTGTAAAAGAACTGAAACAGGCCACAGGACTTCCGGCGGCGGCATCCTTTAAGCACGTATCACCGGCGGGCGCGGCGGTGGGACTGCCTCTCGACGAGACCATGAGAAAGATTTACTGGGTGGACGATATGGGAGAACTGTCACCGATCGCCTGTGCCTATGCAAGGGCGCGGGGAGCGGATCGTATGTCCTCCTTCGGAGATTTTGTCTCTCTGTCCGATGTCTGTGACGCGGATACGGCCAGCCTGATTAAACGCGAGGTTTCCGACGGCGTCATTGCGCCGGGGTATACGGATGAGGCACTGGAAATTCTGAAGGCCAAGAAGAACGGAAATTACAATGTGATCCGGATCGATCCAGACTATGTTCCGGCTCCTGTGGAGAAAAAACAGGTATATGGCATCACGTTTGAGCAGGGAAGAAATGAGCTTAAGATTGACAGGGAACTACTCTCTAATATTGTGACGGAGAATAAAGAGCTTCCGGATGCGGCTAAAATTGACATGATTGTATCTCTGATCACCCTCAAATACACGCAGTCAAACTCTGTCTGCTACGTAAAGGACGGACAGGCGATCGGCGTGGGAGCGGGGCAGCAGTCCCGGGTGCACTGCACGAGGCTGGCCGGCCAGAAGGCGGACAACTGGTTCTTAAGACAGGCCCCCCAGGTACTGAACCTTAAGTTTGTGGACGGCATCAGAAGAGCCGACAGGGACAATGCCATTGACGTGTACATTGGGGACGAGTATATGGATATCCTGGCGGAAGGCGTATGGCAGAATACGTTTAAGGTGAAACCGCCTGTATTCACATATGAGGAGAAGAGGGCCTGGCTCGATCAAATGAGCGGCGTGACCCTTGGCTCCGATGCATTTTTCCCGTTTGGTGACAACATTGAGCGCGCCCACAAGAGCGGCGTTAACTATATTGCACAGCCGGGCGGATCCGTGCGCGACGACAATGTGATTGAAGTATGCAATAAATACGGAATTGTCATGGCATTCACGGGAATCCGTCTGTTCCATCACTAAGAAGGATGACGAATAAGCCGTCATTCTCCGCATTCTATTTCTGCGTCCTGCATAAGCGAAAGGTAAAAATGAAAGAACAGCCGGAAATGTAACGGTTCATACAGGAAAGAAAAAGCTGAAAGCGAATAAAAAGTAGTTGCATTTTTCTCACAATTTTGGTAATATAATATTCGCTGACAGCGTAGCCGGCCTGTCGGAATGGCAGACGAGGTGGACTCAAAATCCATTGGTGGCAACACCGTACGGGTTCAAGTCCCGTGGCCGGCACTCCTTGGCAGGGGCAGCCCCGGAATCTTTTTATAAGGTTCCGGGGTTTTCTTTATTGGCAGGGAAAGATTTACCGATGATATATTTAGGGTTTTTTACGTTGACAAATGAAATGCAATACACTATAATGCAACTAACTATTTGACAGGAGTGTTTATTATGACAGCAGACCGCCTTAGATGTGTAAATTCAACTGCATATACATTTTATGGCTACTGGTACTTTTATTTTGTACCGGTTTTTTTACTGTTCATGAGCATTCGAGTATAGTCAGAAGCGATCAGTAGCCACACACTGAACAGAAAATGATGAGCCGATGTCTGCATGTGCAGGGATCGGCTTTTTTTGTTGAGTGGCAATGAAAAGTTCGCGAAGCGTGCTTTTCGTTGTTTCATAGGAGTTCGTCCTATGAAATAAAAAAACTCCGCGGGGATCGCACTGAGGCGGTAAGGAATAATGTCGCTGAAGCGCACTCGCGCGAAGATGTAATATGCCGCTATGCGGCCGCGCTCGGCGCGAGAGTCCGGCAAACCGGGCTCTTTCGTGTATCATAGAGCAATAAGGACAGAAAGGAGAAAGAATCATGGAACAGAAAATTTTGGATTGCACATTAAGAGATGGAGGACTGGTTAACCGTTTTTATTTTACGGATGACTTTGTACGCGGGCTGTACCGGGCGAATCTTATGGCCGGTATCGACTATATGGAATTCGGATATAAAGCTTCTGAAGCGCTGTTTGACCGGAGGGAGTTCGGCAAGTGGAAATTCTGCCGTGAAGAGGATATCAGGGCCATTGTCGGGGACAATAAAACTTCCATGAAGATTTCTGTTATGGCCGATGTGGGAAGAACCGATTACAGAAAAGACATCCTGAAACGAGAGGACAGCGTAATCGATATGATACGGATTGCCGCCTATGCGGATAAGATGGATGAGGCGCTTGACATGGCGGAATACTGCCACGGCTGCGGTTATGAGACGGCGATCAATATTATGGCGGTGTCGAATAATACGGATGCGGAGATAGAGGAGGCCCTTGAGAGGGTGAATGACAGCAGGGCCGATGCGGTTTACCTGGTGGACAGCTACGGTTCCTTTTACCCGGAGGAGATTGGGAGGCTTACAAGACGTTATATCGAAGCGGCCGGAAACAGGGCGAATGGAAGGGAGAACGGCGGCGCTAAAGAAGCGGCCCGCAGAGTCGGAATCCACGCGCATAACAACCAGCAGCTTGCGTTTGCCAATACGATTGAGGCGATGAGGAGCGGAGCGTCCTTTCTGGATGTGACGGTGAACGGGATGGGAAGAGGCGCCGGGAACTGTTCGACAGAACAGCTCCTGGGATATATGAGAGCATCGGCCCGATACAATGAGCTGCCGATTATTGAATTTATAGAAGAACAGGTGCTGCCCCTTAAGCAGGCGGGAGTCCTCTGGGGATATGACATCCCCTATCTTCTGACCGGACAGGGGAGCAAGCATCCTTCCAAAGCCATCGAGTTTGTTGAGAACCATAACACGGAATATTCCGGGCTGTTCCGCCAGTTAATGGGTGCATAAATACCGCATATTCCTGTTCAATCTCTTGAAAAATCGGGTATAATATTGTATGATATACGAAAATGGGCAGAGCAGGCCTTAAAAGGGTTATGCTCTGCCGTTAAAATGGAGGTGAGGCAGTGACTTGTCAGGAAGCGGAGCATCTGGTGACGCCGTATATTAATGATAAGCTGACCGGCGACGAGATGGAAGAGTTTTTAGCGCATATTGAATCCTGCAGGAACTGCCAGGAAGAGCTTGAGATCTACTTTATGGTGGATGTCGGTTTGAAGCAGCTCGATAAAGGAGACGGAACCTTTGATATAGCAGGAGCTCTTGAGCGCAGAATCCAGGAATCCTATGCCAGGGTGCAGAGGATGTGGGCATTTCGGACACTTCGCTATGCGGTCAACACACTGTGCGTTATGGCGGTGATTGTGACGGTACTCCTCCAGTTTCGAATCTGGCTTTATTAAAAACGACAGAACAGGGTTACCGTTTTACAGCCCTGTAACAACAGCGCTGCAAGCAGTAACAGGACAGGAGACAATTAGATGAGCAAATTAGTATTAATAGACGGCCACAGCATACTGAACAGAGCTTTTTACGGTGTGCCGGAACTGACCAATTCCAAGGGGCTGCATACCAATGCGGTATACGGTTTCCTTAATATCATGTTTCGCGTCATTGAGGACGAGAAGGCCGATCATATTGCGGTTGCATTTGACCTTAAGGAGCCTACGTTCCGCCATAAAATGTACGAGGCCTATAAGGGAACGAGAAAACCGATGCCGGAGGAACTGCACGAACAGGTTCCCGTGATGAAGGAAGTACTGGCTTCGATGGGAATCCCGATTCTGACCCGTCCCGGATTTGAGGCGGACGATATTCTCGGAACGATCGCAAAACGCTGTGCCGCGCAGGGCGTGGAGGTTTCTGTCGTATCAGGAGACCGGGATCTCCTCCAGCTTGCCGATGAGAAAATCAAAATCCGCATGCCGAGGACATCCAGGGGAACGACGGAGATTAAGGATTATTATCCGGCCGATGTCAAGGCGGAGTACCAGGTGACACCGACGGAATTTATCGATGTAAAAGCCCTGATGGGCGATGCGTCGGACAACATCCCGGGCGTGCCGTCCATCGGTGAGAAGACGGCGACCAGCCTGATTGTGAATTACGGCTCTATTGAGAAGGCATATGAGAATATTGACGAAGTGAAACCTCCGAGGGCGCAGAAAGCGCTGAGGGAGCATTACGATATGGCTCAGATGAGCAAAGAGCTTGCCACCATCTGTATTGACTGCGATATTGAATTTTCACTGGAAGATTCGGAAATAACAAACCTTTATACACCGGAAGCATATCAGTATATGAAGCAACTGGAGTTCAAATCGATTCTCCAGAAGTTTGATGCCGGTGTTTTTTCCACGTCCAAGGTGGAGGAACATTTTAAAACCGTTACAGAGCTTTCGGAGGCGGAGAAGATTTTTAAAGAGGCGGCTAAGAAACCGTCGGCCGGCATGCAGCTTATTATAGAAAACGGAGATGTCGCCGCCCTGGCTCTCTGCTATGGGGAGGACAGGATATACAGTATCCCTGCGGCCGGTTTTATAACGGGAGAGTACCTTGCCGATAAGATGGAGGGACTCTGTACGGAGGCGGCTTCCGTCAGCGTACTTGACTTAAAACCTCAGCTCCCTTATCTAAAAGGAAGGGACAGAAGCGTTGTGGACGGAACCGGCAATGAGAACGGCGGAGAATCCATGTTTGACGCCGGTGTGGCCGGATATCTGTTAAACCCGCTGAAGGATACGTATGACTACGACGATCTGGCAAGGGATTATCTGGACATGACGGTTCCCTCCAGAGCCGATCTCATGGGCAAGACATCATTTACGGCGGCATTCGACATGATGCCGGATAAGGCGCAGACCTGCATCTGCTATATGGCGTATGTGGCCTGGAAGGCGAAAGAGGTTCTCGTAAAGAAACTGGAAGCCGCGGGCATGCGCAAACTGTTTTTCGATATAGAGATGCCTGTTATCTACAGCCTCTACCATATGGAGGAGGAGGGAATCTGTGTGCGCAGGGAGGAACTCCACGATTACGGCGAGAGACTCGGAGGGCAGATCGGCAGGCTGGAACAGGAGATCTACCGGGATACGGAAACAGAGTTTAACATCAATTCCCCGAAACAGCTTGGGGAAATCCTGTTTGACAGGATGAAGATGCCTGGCGGAAAGAAGACGAAAACCGGTTATTCCACTGCGGCCGATGTCCTTGAAAAGCTGGCGCCGGAATATCCTGTAGTCAGAAAAATATTGGATTACAGGCAGCTTACAAAGTTAAAATCCACCTATGCCGACGGCCTTGCCGCCTTCATCAGGGAGGACGGCCGGATACACGGCACCTTCAACCAGACGATCACCGCCACCGGGCGTATCAGCAGCACGGAGCCAAACCTTCAGAATATCCCGGTCCGCATGGAACTGGGAAGGGAAATCAGAAAGGTATTCGTCCCGCAGGAGGGCTGCGTGCTCCTGGATGCCGACTACTCTCAGATTGAACTGAGAGTGCTGGCCCATATGTCCGGTGACGAGCGCCTGATTGAGGCGTATAAGAAGGCGGAAGACATCCATGCCATCACGGCCTCGGAAGTATTCCACGTGCCGCTTGGCGAGGTGACCGCTCTCCAGAGGCGCAATGCCAAAGCCGTCAACTTCGGTATCGTATATGGAATCAGCGCATTTGGCTTAAGCGAGGATCTCAGCATTTCCAGGAAGGAAGCTCTGGAGTATATCAGCCGGTATTTTGAGACTTACCCCGATGTAAAGAAATTCCTTGACCACCTGGTGGAGCTTGGAAAAGAGCAGGGATATGTGGAGACAATGTTCGGAAGAAGACGCCCCATTCCGGAACTTAAGTCCGCAAACTTCATGCAGCGTTCCTTTGGAGAGCGCGTGGCGATGAACTCCCCGATCCAGGGTACGGCGGCCGATATCATCAAGATTGCAATGATCCGGGTGGACAGCAGGCTGAGAAAAGAAAATCTCCGTTCCAGGCTGGTGCTCCAGGTGCACGATGAGCTCCTGATCGAGACATGGGCGGAGGAACTCGGGACAGTGCAAAGGATCCTGGAAGAAGAGATGAAGAATGCGGCCCATTTAAAGGTGGAGCTTGAGATAGACATGAAGACGGGACATTCCTGGTTTGAGACAAAATAGCATAAAAGAGACGGGATGTGGAGGAAGAGAATGAAGGTCATCAGCATTACCGGAGGCGTAGGTTCTGGAAAGAGTGAGGTACTCCGGATACTGCAGGAGGAATTCGGCGCCGACATCATTATAGCGGACAAGGTGGCGCACCAGCTTATGGAGCCAGGAAAAAAGGGTTACAACCGGGTGCTTGCCGCCTTTGGGAATTCGTTCCTGAATGCCGACGGCAGTATTGACAGGCAGAAGATGGCTGAGCTGATATTTAAAGACAGGGAATCCATCGAAAAGATGAATTCCATTATCCATCCGATGGCATGGAGTGAGATTGAACATGCCATCGCCCACTCCGATAAGGAGATTGTGGTGGTGGAAGCCGCCCTTTTTGATGAGGAGCACAATCATATGTTCAATGAGATCTGGTATGTTTTCACTAATCGGGAGAACAGGATCAAAAGACTTATGGAAAGCCGGGGCTATTCGAGGGAAAAGTGCCTGGAGATTATGGCAAACCAGGTAACGGAGGACGAATACAGGGCCCAGGCGGATCATGAGATTGACAACAACGGAACCGTGGATGAAATACGTATTCAGATAGAAAACTTATTGAAAGAGGAATAAGACAGATGCGGATGGTAAGTATAGCAAGCGGCAGCAGTGGAAACTGTATTTATGTGGGCAGCGACGAGACCCATATCCTGATAGACGCCGGAATCAGCAACAAGAGAATTGAAAAAGGATTAAATGAGATTGGGGTGTCCGGGGGTGACCTGGACGGAATCCTGATTACTCATGAACATTCAGACCATATAAAGGGACTGGGGGTTCTGGCCAGAAAGTACGGCACGCCGATCTACAGCACAAAAGAGACGCTGGAAGAGATCGGCAATGTGAAAAGCCTGGGCGACTATCCCAGGGAACTTTTCCATCCCATCTGCCACGATGTGGATTTTTGCATCGGGGATCTGGAGATAAAGCCGTTCCGCATTGATCACGATGCGGCGAATCCCGTGGCCTACCGGGTACAGAACAACCGCAGGTCGGTGGCAGTGGCTACCGATATGGGGCATTATTCCCAATACATAATCGACCGTCTGCAGGGTCTGGATGCCATACTTTTGGAATCCAACCACGATGTGAAGATGCTGGAGGCGGGGCCGTATCCATATTACCTGAAACGCCGAATCCTGGGAGATTACGGCCATCTTTCCAATGAGAATGCAGGACGCCTTTTAAACTGCATCCTCCACGACAACTTAAAGCACATTTTCCTCGGGCATCTGAGCAAGGAGAATAATTATGAAGAACTGGCATACGAGACGGTGCGTCTGGAAATCAGCCAGGGAGATTCGCCGTATACGGCATCTGACTTCCCAATAACGGTAGCAAAGCGTGACGATATGTCCCCCATTGTTACAATATAGATTCAGAATTACATACAGACAGAAAAGAGGAGGAACCGCTATGAGCAAAATTATTATCACTATCGTTGGAAAGGACAGAGTGGGTATCGTTGCCAAAACATGTAATTATCTGGCAGAAAACGGAATGAACATTCTGGACATCACACAGACTATCCTGCAGGAATATTTTAACATGATGATGATCGTGGATATTTCCAAGTCCCCGAAGTCATTTGATGACATGGCAAAGGAACTGGAGAAAGTGGGCGAGGAGATCGGCGTTACGATCCGCTGCCAGAGAGAAGAGATCTTTACCAGTATGCACCGCATCTGATGACAGAGGCCGGAGAAAGGACGGAAACAGACACATGATAAATATGTTTGAAGTATTAGAAACCAACAACATGATTGCGCACGAGAAGCTGGATGTGCGGACCATCACGATGGGCATCAGCCTTCTGGACTGTGTAGACAGTGATCTGGCAAAGCTGAATGAGAAGATTTACAATAAGATCACAACCTATGCCAGGGATCTCGTTTCAACCGGAGACGCCATCGGAAGGGAATTCGGAGTTCCGATTGTCAATAAGAGGATTTCCATCACCCCAATCGCCCTGGTGGGAGGAGCCGCCTGTAAAACCTCCGAAGATTTTGTGGAGATTGCAAAGACGCTCGATAAGGCGGCCAAGGAGGTCGGCGTAAACTTTATCGGCGGATATTCGGCTCTTGTATCCAAGGGCATGACGCCTGCCGAGGAACGCCTGATCCGCTCAATTCCTCAGGCGCTTGCGGTAACCGACCGTGTCTGCAGCTCCATCAATGTCGGTTCCACCAAAACGGGCCTCAATATGGACGCGGTAAGACTGATGGGTGAGATTATTGTGGCAACGGCAGAGGCGACAAAGGATAAGGATTCACTGGGCTGTGCAAAGCTCGTTGTGTTCTGCAACGCGCCGGATGACAATCCGTTCATGGCGGGAGCGTTCCACGGAGTAACGGAGGCGGACGCGATTATCAACGTCGGTGTCAGCGGCCCGGGTGTTGTAAAAACCGCCCTTGAAAAAGTGCGGGGCGAGAACTTTGAAGTTCTCTGCCAGACAATTAAAAAGACGGCATTCAAAATTACGCGTGTCGGCCAGTTGGTGGCTCAGGAAGCTTCCAGACGCCTGGGCGTGCCGTTTGGCATCATCGACCTTTCCCTCGCGCCGACTCCGGCTGTCGGAGACAGCGTTGCCGAAATCCTGGAGGAGATCGGCCTTGAACGCACCGGAGCTCCCGGAACCACGGCTGCCCTGGCTATGCTCAACGACCAGGTGAAAAAGGGCGGAATCATGGCTTCTTCATACGTAGGCGGGTTAAGCGGAGCATTTATTCCGGTCAGCGAGGATCAGGGTATGATCGACGCGGTTTCGGAGGGAGCGCTCACCCTTGAGAAACTGGAGGCAATGACATGCGTATGCTCCGTCGGCCTCGATATGATTGCGATTCCGGGAGATACAAAGCCGTCCACAATTTCGGGAATTATCGCCGACGAAGCGGCCATTGGAATGATCAACCAGAAGACAACGGCAGTCCGTCTAATCCCGGTAATCGGAAAGACCGTGGGAGACACGGCCGAGTTCGGCGGCCTTTTGGGATATGCCCCGATTATTCCGGTCAATAAATTCTCCTGTGATGCCTTTATCGGCAGGACGGGACGGATTCCTGCGCCTGTCCACAGCTTTAAGAATTAAGAAGATGGAAAAGATGACGGATAAGAAAGAAGAACTGGCAAAAGCACTGGACAGCTTCTTAAACGGGGAGCTGGAACGCATGATTTTCAGTAATCCCCGCAGCCGTGAACACTATATCAAAATGACGGTGCGTCCCCTGATACTCAAGGGGACGCTCAAATTTCAGGTGGAAGAGTTTACGGAGAAGCAGGCCTTCCAGAAAAATATGGACAGGGACGAGGCGGTGTCCTACCTGCAGAAGCAGCTTGAGGAACTTTACCGGAATGTGGAAGCTGTTTCACGCCAGGGGACAATGAATATCCTGGTGGGAAAGAAGGGAACGGTCACCGTCAAAAAGAAAATGAAGATGGCCTCAGGGCAGATTGGCGTCCCGGAAGCGCCGGGAACCATCATTTCCGAGGAGATGGCGGAGCGCCTGTCCGGTCACAACAGGAAAAAGAATTACGTCCTGCAGGAGGGCGTGCCCGTTCCATTTCTGGCGGAGCTGGGGGTCATGACGCCGGAGGGCAGGGTAGTAAAATCCAGATACGATAAATTCCGCCAGATAAACAGGTTCCTGGAATTCATCGAAGATATTCTTCCGAGGCTCGATAAGAACAGGACGAACACGATTATCGATTTTGGCTGCGGCAAATCTTATCTGACCTTTGCCATGTATTATTATCTGAAGGAGCTGAAGGGATATCCGATTCAGGTGGTGGGCCTGGATTTGAAGAAGGATGTGATTGCGCTCTGCAACAAACTCAGTGAGAAGTTCGGGTTTGACGGCCTCCATTTTTACCACGGTGACATTGCAGGCTATGAGGGTGTATCGCATGTGGATATGGTGGTGACGCTTCACGCCTGCGATACGGCCACAGATTATGCGATGGCTAAAGCGGTCCGCTGGGGAGCGGACGTGATTCTGTCCGTACCGTGCTGTCAGCATGAATTAAATAAGCAGATTAGCAATGAACTGCTTTCACCGGTTCTGGAATATGGGCTGCTCAAAGAGAGGATGTCGGCGATTCTTACCGACGGGATCCGTGCAGGACTTTTGGAACAGGCCGGATACCGGACGCAGATAGTGGAATTCATCGACATGGAGCACACTCCGAAGAATATCATGATCCGGGCCGTGAAACAGGGAAAGCCGAAAAAAGATGATGGAAAACTGCAGAGGATGATTGAGGAACTGCATGTGGAGCCGACACTCTACCGGCTGCTGAATGAAGAGTAAAACGAACCCGGTCTTTGTGGGTTCAATTCAAAGCGCTGCGCCTTCGGGTTCCTGCGCCCTGAAATATAATTTGTATACAGGCTGGGAACGCGCTTTAAGAGGCGCGTTCTTTTGCCTGTTCTTTTTTTGCCTGTTCCTGCATTGCGAAATGAATAAGCATCTGTAAATCCTGGGAAGATTCGGTCTGAAGTGTCAGACGGGATATGTGTTTTCCGTCAAAACTGTCCAGCAGCAGGGAATGTTACTTTACGATGATATTTAAACGGTTTATGGGCTGCACTCCGACCCAGTACCGCAGACAATAACGCCCTGCGTATATTCATTTTTAAAGGTTCCGCCTTTTGAGGCGCGGATTATCTGGTAAAGATGGGCTGCCTCAATTTCCTGCTCAAGCATGGAGAGAGCCGTACCGTTAAGAACTTTACCGGCATCGGCCAGCTTGGTGATGAGGGGAACGCAGGCGGAACGTTTGAGGGCGCTCAGCAGAGGAAGAGAGTCCTTTCTGAATCCCAGTACCCTGGCGTACAGGGCATACCCTTTCTCCTTGTAGAGGCCGACATCGGATTCATGCAGATCCAGGACAAGGTGCAGGAGGGCGCGGCTGACCCTGGTGTAAGTTAACTGCCTGGTTTTCAGCTCCCTGATACGTTCCTCAAAGGATGCGGGGGAAAGCGCGCTTTTCCTGATGCGGGCGTCCAGTTCCGGCGTAAGGTCGGCGATACCGGCCCAGTCTCCCTTCAGGATCCGGTAGTTTAATATAGAAGAAAAATCATCGCTGAAAACGGGCTGTTCCCGGTTTATCATCCGGTAGACAGCGGAAGGAACCATGGAGGAGAGAACGCCGTCTGTTCCGGTTTCCGGTGCATGGGGTGCGGCGGCTGGGAATGCCGGATCCTGTGCGGAGGCGACAATTTGGCGGATCGCCGAGGCGGAGGCCAGACAACGGCCCTGTTTCTTTGTTCCGCTCAGAACCGCGGTGTCATGATAGGCCTGGCCTTCTCGCTGTATCGTGTGGAAACGGAGCGGACTGCCAAGGGATATTCCCGCCCTGATATATTCGATACCGAGGATATTGTTCGGGGAGGCTAAAATGGCCTGTTCGTCCGGAGCCAGGGAGGAGAGGAGCGCCTGATGCCTCGCTTCCGGATAGGTCATTCCCTGTTTCAGGCATTCTTTCAGAGTCCGGCTGAATTCTTCCGGTTCGTCTGCCAGCAGGCCGGCAATTCCCGAGAGAGGGATGATATCGCCGCACTCGCTGCCAAAGCATATAGAATCCACGGCCCCGAGCGCCGTGAACAGGGCGACGCCGTAGGATGCAAATTCCCTTGCGGAGGAGGTGGAAAAAGCCACCGGCATCTCAAGCACCAGATCGGCTCCCGACGACAGGGCCATTGAGGTGCGGACATACTTGTCATAGATGGCCGGAGCCCCCCGCTGTACATAACTTCCGCTCATCAGCGCGATGCAATAATCGGCCCCCGTCAGTTCTTTTGATTTTCTGATATGGTAAAGATGGCCATTGTGAAATGGGTTATATTCTGTGATAAGTCCAACGATTTTCATATTTTTTCCTGCTTTTTTGAGTTTTCCTGATGAATCATGTAACCAATTTTTACAATCGCTGTGTGTTAAGATTGCGATAAGGCTTATATTGGACGCTTGATTTGGTTACAATTATATAAGAGGAAAGAAATTTCGTAAAGGGTTAAGTT
>CATWBR010000052.1 GCA_958349075.1 uncultured Clostridium sp. | reverse complement strand
ATATGAGATAATATGCACACAAAACAAAGATGTCCCATAAAAATTTTGTATAATTTCACTACATAAAATCCCGGGGAACGAAGTTATACGAGAATATGAGTGACGCAAAAACAAAGGAGAAAATAAGAATGATTGCAGTAATTGGCTTAATTATGTTTGCAGTGTCCTCCTATCTGGCACTATGCAAAAAAATGCATTTGATGGTTCCTTTCGTGATAGTTCCTATTGTTGCAGGACTTTTCTGCGGTTTTTCCCTGACTGATGTGTTGAATTTCGCGGCGGAGGGGGTAAGCGGAACCTTCAATTCGGTTCTTTTATGTATTTTCGCAGTTCTTTATTTCAGTGTCCTGTCGGAAACCGGGATGTTTGATATCATCGTAAACCGTATGGTAAGTCTTACCAAAGGAAATATTTATATCGTTATGGTGGTAACTGTTGCGGTAGCTTTTATCAGCCATTTGGACGGCGCCTATAATACCACGTATTTAATCGCCATTCCGGCGCTGGCTCCCTTATATAAAAAGCTGGGAATTGACCGCCGGTGTCTGGTTCTCCTGGTTTCTCTGGCGGCTGCGCCCATGACTGCTATGGCCTGGGGCCAGCCGGCCAAAATGGTGGTATATGACCCGGCCATCGATCCGGTGGTGATGGCTAACAGTTTACTTCCTGTAATCGGGATCCTGCTGGCAGCTGCCGTGGTCATGGCTTTGGGATTCGGCCATTACTATTCCAAACAGAATGCAGCGGAAATTGCCGTGTTAAAACAGAGTTTTTCAGGCAGCTCTGCCTTTACAGAAGTTGATTTTTCCGGTAATCCCCTTGCCCGCCCGAAACTTTTCTGGTTAAACCTGGTACTGTTTCTCTGTTCACTGGCCTGCTTCATCTTCATGACCGCTGCAAAAACTTATATCCTGTTTATGGTATTTTCCTGTGCAGCCCTCTTAATTAACTATCATACTCAGCAAGAGCAGAGCCAGATTATCAGGAAGCACTCCGCTACTATGCTGGCTCCGGCGCTCCTGTTCCTGGGAATCGGCGTCATGGTAGGAATTTTAAACGGAACCGGTATGGTGAATGCCATGGTGAACGCCGTTCTTTCAGTGGTCCCCCAATCCATGGCACGCTATACCCATGTGCTCTATGCCATCGTGATAATTCCCCTCCAGGTTTTTATCCCTTATCAGGCGTTCCAGAGCATGAACCCCCTGCTTCTCGGCATTGGCGCCAGCTGTGGACTGAACTCTTATCAGGTACTAAACTGTTTGAATATATCGTACTTAAATCCCAGCTCTCCGCTGGTGGCTGCAGCCAACATGGCCTGTGAGCTGGCAGAGGTGGATATCATTCAGCAGGTGAAATATTCCATTGTACCCTGTATCGTTTTTAACACGCTGGGAGTTCTTCTCTGTGTGCTGCTTGGGCTCGCATAAAGGCGCCTGTATATTTAGAAAGGAAAAATTATGAGCGAACATGTAAAGGTAACACCGATGAATATTGTAGACGACAGCAGAAACCAGCCCTGGAAGGTGGCCATTGACCCCTTCCGGGTGGCTCCCCGGGTTTATTATGTGGGGAACCGCTGGGTAGGAAGCTTCCTGGTTGAGACTTCCGAGGGGCTGGCTCTTATTGATACGGCGGTGATGGAGACCCTCTATCTCCTTCTGGATTCCATAAGAAAGCTGGGTTTTGATCCGTCGGATATAAAAAAGATTTTCCTGACCCATGCCCATATGGATCATGACGGAGCTGCCAGAGCCTTAAAAGAACTGACTGGAGCCCGGATCTATCTGGCCAGGGAAGATGATGAGTGGAGAAAACGGCCGGAAGCAGATATGAGTGATACCGGCTTTAAGATCGTGCCCTATGACGTAGATCAGTATTATAACGACGGCGAGCCCATCGTCATGGGAGATGTAACGATCCGGACCAGACTTTCCGCGGGCCATACGTCGGGAACCACGTCTTTCTTCGTAGAAATGAAGGGCGGGGACGGAACCCCCCTGGTTTGGGGGATGCATGGCGGCGTGGGAGTTAATACTATGAATACAGAGTATTTGAATAAAGTCCATCTGCCTCTTTCTCTTCAAAATGAATTTTTCAAGGGTTGTGAGGAGATGAAGTCCATCCATGTGGACATCTGTACACCGAGCCATCCGTCCCACTCGGATATGCTTGAGCGGATTCCGGAGGATCCCATGGATTACAGCCCCTTTGTGGATGAGAAGAAATGGACGTCATTCCTTGAGGAACGGGCCGAGTCACTTCGAAAGATACTGGCTGTTGGAAAATACGAGAGGTAAGGGCGTCAGGGATGCTAAAGGAGAGTAAAGAATGGACACCTTGATGATCAGGAATGGAATTATTGTGGATGCAGAAAGCGGGAGTTACCGCAGGGGAGATATTGCGGTGGAAGGAAATCGCATCCGGGCCGTGGGGACGGTGATTTCCGGAAATGCGGTCAGTGAGATCGATGCATCGGGCTGCTATGTGACGCCGGGGCTCATCGATCATCACACCCATATTTATCCCCTTGCCTCCATGGGAATCTCCGGAGAGGGAGGCTGCTTTGGGGCCGGTGTTACCACGGCGGTGGACGCGGGCAGCACGGGCTGCGGGACCTATGAAAATCATCGGCCCTGGATGAAGGGGAATAAGCTGGAAATCAAATCATATGTAAATGTATGCAGCACCGGACTTTCCAGCCTTCCTGAAGCCATGGAGGACGTGGATCCGGAACATATGGATCCGGATAGGCTGGCGGAACTATTTGCAGTCTGCGGCACAGAGCTTTTGGGCCTGAAACTTCGGACCAGCAGGGCTATTGTGGGGCGGCAGGGACTACTGCCCTTAAAAGCGGCGGTAAAGCTTGGCGAAAAATTAAAGGTTCCTCTGATGCTCCACATAACGGATCCTCCGGCGCCGGTGGAGGAACTTTTAAAGTATCTGAGGCCCGGGGATATCGTTACCCATATGTATCAGAATACCGGATACAGCATTCTGGATCGTGGCCGGGTCAGTGACGCAGTCTGGGCAGCCAGGGAGCGGGGAATTCTCTTTGAGGCGGCAGACGCCAGAGCGCATTTTTCTTTTGAAGTGGCGGAAGCAGCCATAAAAGATGGATTTTACCCGGATCTCATGGGAACGGACATCACAAGGCTTAGTATGCATTTGCGTCCTACGGCCTTCAATATGGCCATGCAGGTTTCAAAGTACACAGAGCTTGGAATTCCATTTCCGAAGGTGATTGAAATTGCCGCGTGGAGCAATGCGGTGAATCTGAAGATTTCAGACCGGGTAGGCAGTCTGCGGCTGGGAAAACAGGCAGATATCGCTGTATTCCGCCCCGCCGGGAAAGTCAATCTGTTTGGCGACCGGCCCAATCGTGATCCCGCTCAGGCACTGCGGGAGGGTACGATGATTTATGAACCGGTACTTACGGTGAAAAATGGTGAAATGGTCTATCGGAATGTGACGTTCTAGAGAAACGCCCCAATTTGTTTATCTCCGCTTGTTGCTGTTTACCGTTTTTATCAGCAAATCCACCGGGCCCCGAAGCGATGTTACTACCATGATTCCGGCTGCCAGCGCCACCGCCAGACCAATGGCGGATCGGGCTTTTTCGGCGAAGACGGGCATGTCCATCTTCAGGGCTGCACTTACCGCGTAGTAGAGGGCGCCTCCCGGGATGAAGGGAATGACCGTCGGCATAAGCACCGTGGTCGCCGGTGTTTTTAATATCCGGGCCCATATCTCAGAGTAGATTGTGATCAGGATGGCCGAGGTGAAGAAGCCGAGATAGTCATTCTGTACATAATGAAAGAATACCAGGTAAAGCCCCCAAAATACGGCTCCTCCGAGAGAGGAAATCAGGATTCTCCTTCCCCTTGTGTTGTAAAGGATGGCAAAGCCCAGCGAGCCGAAGAAGGACGCGGCGATTGAAAAACATGCCTCTCTCATAAGCTGCCTCCTGTCAGGATAATTGCAATGATAAATCCCCCCGCCACACAGATTGCCGTGATAATCGCCTCTGAAAAATGAAGGAGGCCGCTGATCATGTCACCACTGATAAAGTCGCGGAACGAGTTTGTTAAAAGGACTCCCGGAATCAGCAGCATAATATTTCCTATCATGATTGCATCCAGGTTCCGACCCAGACCCACAAGACACACAAAGATACAGCCGAGGCCTGAAATGATGGAACAGATAATATTTGAAAATATTTGTTTCATTTTCATGGCCTGCAGGCCGGACAGCGTCATTTTTAAGAGCACTCCGACAAAGGCGGCGGCAAGCCCGTCTCTCAGGGTTCCCCCGAAAAAAACGGTGAAAGCTGCGGCCACCATGGCGCAGACTGCGACCTGGACCGCAGGGGGATACTCCCTGCTCTGTACAATTGCCTCAAACTCCTCTTCCATCGTATCCCATGCTGGCCGGCCGGCGCAGATTTTCCGGGACAGGTTGTTGAGCCTGTCCAATTTATACATGTTGGTCCCGTAATTCAGGATCCGTCTCGTCTGTGTGATCCATTCACCGTCCGCCGTCTCCAGCGAGACTATGATACATGAGGCAATGGAAAAAATATGGCTCTGGCGCACCCCGTATGCCCTGCAGATGCGGCTGATGGTATCCTCCACACGGCTGATCTCCGCACCGTTCACCAGAAGCTGCTCCCCTATATTAATCGCGCAGGTCAGTATCTGTTCATTTGTCATATTATGATTCCTTAATCTTCTGAAAACGTTTCAGTGCATCGCGGTATGCGACGATAATCGCCTTTGTCGAGGAACCGAAATAGCGCCTTTTAACCTCCGCCTCAATTTGCTCCGAATCGATTTCTATTCTTTTTCCCAGAAACAGCCTGCGTATGAAATCCTTTGTCAGTTCCAGTGTCCGCGAACAGTCTACGTCCACAATCTCCTCCGTCTCCGGTATTATCTCAAAGGCAATATAGAATGTTCCATATACCTTTGTGATCGCATTGTCCAGGTTCGTCCTGGACTCTCCGATAATGTACACCGTCTCCTCCTGATTCATCTCCCCTACCCCCATTAAAAAACAGCATACTGTCCGCGAACAACAGCTTAAAATATGTGTCATATCCTAAGCGTTATTATACGGCAGGTACCATTTTCCTGTCAAGAAATGCAGCCGCAAACAGACTTCATTTGCGGCTGCATTCATAACACTCCACACGGGCCGTGCAGCCTATGAAAGTTCCTCGTAAACGATCCTGGAGATTCTGCCGATTACCTCTCTGCCGTCCTTGTTTGTCGTCATCCCTCCGGTAAGGACCACAAGAATATACGGATGCTCCGGGAGAAAAATTATCCCTCCGTCATTTTCCAGAAAATCCAAATCCCCGCACTTGTGCGCTACCTCTACCTCCTCGGGCAGATAGAGCTGCAGGCGGCCGGACTGCTGCTGTCTTTTCAGGATGTCGAGCATTACGGCGCTGGCCTCTCCGTCCACGCAGCTTCCCTCAAAGATCTTCTTAAAAATCAGGGCAATGTCGTCGGCGCATATGTAATTATCGTGTCCCTGCTTTTTGGCCTCGGAATCCATCATCTTCCGCCCCAGGGATGCCTCTTTCAGCCCCAGTTCCCCGGCCATCTTGTTAATGGCGGCCATTCCCAGCATCTCTATCAGGATATTAGCAGCCTCATTGTCACTGATAATAATCATCAGCGTCATAATTTCCCTGAGCGTAAAGCTGTGTCCCGGCGCCAGTTCCCTGAGTATTCCGTCGCCGCCTGTCCTCATCGCTTCAGTAACGGTTATCTTGTCATCCAGCGACAGTTCTCCCCCGCGGACGCGGCGCATCAGCTCCGCCATGATGACGAGCTTAATCGTGCTGGCGGAAGGAACCCGCCTGTCTCCGTCTACGGAAAACCCGTCCTGTTCCTTCAGGTCATAAAATGATACGGAAATGTTGCCGCTCTGTGATGCAATATATTCATTAATCTGTCTTAAAAGGTTCTCTCTGTATGCCATTCCTCTTCTCCTTTACCCGAAAACAGCCCGTATGCCCACATAAATAATCGTAACTATGGTGATCGTGACACCGAATTTCACCATATTCTTCAGGTCCTTGGAGCGTGCCAGGCCCATCTGTCCCAGCATATCCGCCTCCGGATAGGCAAAAGATGTAATCTGTGAACCTACCAGCAGTACGGTTGCCCAGAGTCCTGTGGACATTCCGATATTATTTACAAGTTCTTTAAACATGCTGTCCATAACGACCGACTGTGCCGCAGCGGCGCCGCCTACGCCGAAAATTCCCGTCAGCGCGGTGATTAAGGAAACGACGATTTTACTGTTGGAACGGAGCAGCGGCTCAATCAGTTTTACGAGGGCGTCGAACGCTCCCGCCTCGGAAACAAAGCCGATAAACGGTGTAAATAATACGAACATGATAAAAAGCCACATCATCCTGCTGGCGCCCTCGATCATGACGTCAAACAGCTTGTCGGGATGAATTCCGCCTGCAAGACCGGTGATAATTGCCGTCACGGAGATGACCAGAATCGCGTAGGAAGAACCCGACTGAAGGTAGATGCCGTAACCAATCAGAAGTACCATACAGGCAAAAAATACGGCTGTCGCGCGTTTTGCTTCCGCACTTGCGGCATAATCTGTCTTTGCCTCTTCCACATCCTCATATTTATACACATTTCTAGTCTTATTCTGAATTCTGATGGAACAGACAAATGTCGTGATCCAGCACAGCGCCGCCACCGGAAGGCCGACCTGGATAAAATAATTTCCGTATGTCATACCCGTCAGGGACATAATCGTAACCACCTGCGGAGAGTACGGCCCGATAAAAAGGCCTGTGATTCCCGCTCCCATCAGCACCGCCGCCATGGTGGACGGAGTCAGTCCGATTATTGCTACCAGCGGAATAATAAGCGGCGCAATAATCGCATTAGCTCCCGCCAGTGTTCCGAGAAGTGCCACGACGACAATCGAAGTGATCATCGATGCAATGATTGCCTTCTTCTCGCTGTCGATGCCGATTTTATTCATCAGCGTCATGATTAGGAATTCCGCAACGCCGGTTTCCTTTAACACGGCCCCCAGAGCCGAACCGAGCATAATGATAAATCCAATCATGCCCAGGAATGAGCCGATGGAGTCAGCCAGCACACCGCCCATGGCAGAAAACGGCTGCTTTGTCATGATTGCGCTTAACACAACACAGATTACCACGTTCAGCACCGGGTTGATATCCTTAAAGGCCAGTATGATATAAATAACCAACGGCAGCAATGCAAATATCGGTGAAATTCCAAATATCATTGTAGATTCCATAGTATCCTCCTTAAAGACAATTCTTTTTCTGAGTAGTCTCAATACATTTTTACTTCATTTTATCGTGAACGTATATCCCTCTTCCCTTCTCCGGAAGCCTCTTTAATGATATACAACGCCCCTGATTCCTTCAATCCCCATTCCCGGCCTGCCGCTCACGCGGATCTCCTTCTCATTGAATACGGCTCCTCCGATTACGGGGTCCTCGCTGCAGAGCACGGGACCGTCGAGATCCACTTTTGTGATCACCTGCTTTGCACAGGCCAGATGGACTGCGGCGTTGACGCTTACCTTGGTCTCCAGCATGCAGCCAATCATACACTCCACGCCGTATATCTCGGCGGCCGAGGCTATCTTCAGCGCATTATAGATTCCTCCGCATTTCATCAGCTTGATATTGACCAGATCAGCGGCCCTCATCTGCATAATTTTTACGGCATCCTGAGGGGAAAACACGCTCTCATCGGCCAGTACCGGTATGCCGGAATGCTCCGTTACATATTTCATGCCTTCAAAGTCGGCGGCTTTTACCGGCTGTTCAACAAACTCAATATCCAGGCCATATTCCTGCATCTGGTTCAAAAGCTTTACCGCCTCCTTAGGCGTCCATGCCTGGTTGGCGTCAATCCGGATGCAGATATCTTTTCCCGCCGTCTCCCGCACGGCACGCAGCCTTGCCACGTCCATAGACGGGTCGCTCCCGACTTTAATTTTCAGGCAGTCATACCCGCGTTTAAGCGCTGTTTTCGTGTCTTCCGCCATCTGTTCCGGGGAATTGACACTGATTGTGATATCGGTCCGGAGGGTGTCCCTGCATCCTCCGAGCAGTTTGTATACCGGTATGCCGTGGAGCTGGCCGTACAGATCGTAGAGCGCCATATCGAGAGCCGCTTTGGCGCTGCTGTTTTTAACCATGCAGGCATTGAGTTCCTTCAGCAGCGACTCAAAATCATCGATCTCCCGCCCGACCAGAAGACGCCTCATATGTTCGTCGATTGCTCCCAGGATGCTCCCCCTGGTGTCGCCCGTGATTACCCCTGTAGGAGGAGCCTCCCCATATCCGGTATTTCCCGTATCGGTGTGAACCTCTACGATGATATCCTCTACATGGGTCACGGTTCTCAGCGCCGTTTTAAACGGCACATGAAGCGGCACCGACAGCGTGCCTGTTCTTATTTCTGTTATCTTCATCTTCTCCCTGCTTTCTGTTTCTTTATGTCGTTGTTTTTTCTCCCTCGCCTGCCATCCGGCTGATTGCATGTGCCATGATCGTACAGGCACGGATTAGTTTTTCCCGCTCCACATACTCATCCGGCTCATGCTCACAGACCGCATCTCCGGGAAATACGGGGCCAAAGGCCAGAATATTCGGCATCATCTTGGCATATGTTCCTCCTCCGATACACTTGGGTTTTCCGGATTCCCCGGTCACTTCCTCATAAACGGACGAAAGAATCTTCACCAGAGGGCTGTCCTCCTCCATATAGAGGCTTCTTTTATGTACCAGTTCCGCTGTCGCAAATCCGGCTCCATGCATCAGCTCTTCCAGCTTCTGCCCGCAAGTGCCGAAATCCAGGGTGACGGGATAGCGCATGCTGAACCCAACGCGGAGCGTTTCTCCGTCATAGGCGATGGTTCCCAGGTTCAGGGTCAGAGCTCCCGACACTGCATCGGAACATTTCACTCCTGCGCTCTGTCCGTCCCACTCGGTCCCGAATCTTTCAGCGAGGAAATGGATGGTATCATGCAGCTTTCCCGCGGTTTCCAGGCCATCCAGCCTTACAAGGAGCTTTCCTGCGGCATTGACCCCCTTATAAGGTACACTGGCGTGGGCTCCTGTCCCCTCCTCCCGCACTTTTACCGTCTCTCCGTCTTCTTCTAAAACGGCGGATGCCAGAGCCGGTACGACGTTGACTGCCGTACCTCCATGGATTTCCAGGATTCGTATCCCTTTACTGGAAGGCGGCTCTTTCCGGGAAATCCTCTTTTCATACACCGCATTGACAATACCCTTCTCTCCGTTGATTAAAGGAAATTCTCCATCGGGTGTAAATCCCATAACGGGAACTTCCCCTCCGTGCGACAGATAATACTTCATATCGGCGCTGCCGGTCTCCTCATTCAGTCCAAAGAAAATCCTGACCCTGCGCTTCAGAGGGATCTCTGCCTCCCTGACCGCCTTCAGGGCATACATGGCGGCTATGACCGGTCCTTTGTCGTCTATGGCTCCGCGTCCATAAATGCGCCCGTTTTCCTCCTCCCCTCTATAGGGAGGGTACGTCCAGCCTTCCCCTTCCGGTACCACATCCAGATGCCCCAGCACGGCTGTCATCTCATTTCCGCTGCCATATTCGCAGTATCCGAGCATGTTGTCAATATTGGCTGTCTTAAATCCCATCTTTTCCGCCAGATCCAGGCACTCTTCCAGGCACCGTTGAACCCCGGTTCCGAAAGGATATCCGCCCTCGCCCTTCTTCCCCACGCTTTTGATGGTAATCAGCTTCTTCAGATCGCGGATCATCGCATCCGAATCGGTGCGGATCAATTCTTCAAGCTCCAAGTTTTCTCCTCCCAGCACAAGTTAGAATCCCGCGGGCGGGATTCTCCACCTGCGGCGGGACGCTGCGGCAACATCACTCCTTACCGCCGCAGTGCAATCCACGCGGAGCTTTTTTTGTTTCATAGGATGAGCTTTTCTATGAAACAACGAAAAAAGCCCAGCAAAAAACAGGATTACCTGTTCTTTGCTGGGTTTCATTTGCTCCAATATAGTGATTGCTATATCATACAAAATGAAGCAGCTCTTCATCTGTATTTTGTTTGTGCTTTATCTTTAGTATTTGAAAAAATTTGTCTTTTGTACTTTGTAAATCTTGTCTTTTGTCGTCGCTTCTTTTGTACCTAAACTGCTCATTTGTAACGGATGTCTTTTGTACTTTTTGTCTTTTGTGAACGCTTGGTGTAGCTTTCTGTCTTCTGTACCTGAGTAGTTCTTATGTACCTTTTGATGCTGTTCTTTGGTGCCTTTTGCTTTTTTCTTCTGTAAGTTATCTTTTGTAAGCTGTCTTATGTAAGTGATTAATCACAGGTTAAGTATAATATAAAAAAGCAGGCTTGTCAATTCTTCTGAACTATTTGACAATTTATTTTTCCCCAATTTGACAAAATTTTCTTTTCGGGCTGCACCCCAGACTTTATGCGACGGCAGGGATCGCCTTTCCATGCTTACAAGTTCCGCAAAATCTTATTTCAGCGCTGCAATCAGATATTTTCAGGATGCAGAGGCTTGCCCAGTATAAATCCCCAGTTTCCGGGCTGAATTACAGGGTAGGACCAATAGGAGCAGATGTAGCAGTCAAACGGGGCTATCATCTCGCTCACCTTATTGCCGAACAGATCCTCGATCTCGGACAGCACGGTGCCTTCCTTGACAAACTCCATCGGTTTCACTTTCACTTTGTGGAAACCGCCGTCCAGGGTGTGCAGATAGAGCGTCTCAATCTCAATGTGCTCGTCAATATAAGGAACGTCCCCCTCCAGCATGTCAAACTCCATCATGACGTTTCTGATACAGTCGGCCGCCATCGCAACCGCTTCGTCTCTGTGCTCATGGCGGATACACTGGCCGCCCAGTTCCACAACAATGCCGGCCACGCCGTCCGTATAGGCATTCGATTCCTGGAACCCGCAGCCTTCGGCGCTCTCCATGGTTTCAATCCAAATCAGCTTCGTTCCGGTGGCATATGCCATCCTCCTGACAGTCTCGTTGCGCTCCGCGTCGGAACCGCAAGGGTACATGGACAGCGGCTCAATCCAGAGATGATTGCCGCCGCCATGGAATGAGATGGAGAGATCGGCGTGCTTCAGGAAATTCTCCCAATAGTAGTGGGCAACCTTTTTAGTGATAAAGCTGCTGGGATCCCCGGGGAAGCAGCGGTTCATATCCTGATGAGACCAATCCTGCGGGGCGCTTCTGTCTCCTGCATTGAACGCTTCCAGGTTGAGAGCGGGAATGCCGACCAGGGTGCCCTTAAGTGTCTTGGGATCCAGCTCCTTATAGAGCCTTACCAGCCCCTCGGTTCCCTCCTGTTCGTCGCCGTGGCAGCAAGCCTCCACAAGAAGCGTCTTGCCCTCCTCCGCGCCGGTTACGATCATGTACGGTATGCGAATGTCTGAACCGTCAACCTTCTTGGCGATATTAACATAACCAAACTTCTTCGTTTCCCTCTCACACACCAGCTCATCATAATTGAAATCCTTGATCTCCTTGATTTCCATTGTTTTTTTCCTCCATTTCATATTTATAATTATTTATTTGGCCTAGAGCGTGTTTGTCGTGTTTGAAAATTCATTCCCGCCATCTGCACGCCCTAGTAAAGCTCTGTATAGATTTTCAGTACGCGTTCATAATTAAGCGGGACGAAACTGCCGGCCATCAGCCTGCCCTGGGTTTCCATCACGTTCCTTGAAAATTCGCCCAGATCCGCCTCGGTAACGCCATACTCGCGCAGCTTTTTTTTAGGTAAAATCCTGTTTAATAAATCCTCCAGACGGTCATAGACGCTGTTCGCGCCGCAGTCAAGCAGCCCGGCAAGCCGGCCGTTCATTACGGCGATTTCCCCGTCGGATTTAAGCTCCATGTAGTTTTTCATCACTCCGGTAAAGATGGCATAATTGCTCTCTCCGTGAGGCACATGGTACTTTCCTCCCAGAGGGTATGCCATGGCATGGACCGCCCCGCAGCCCGCGGTGCCGAAGGAGATGCCTGCAAAGTTGGAGGCAGTCAGGAAATCCTCCAGCAGGGCGTTCCGGCTCTCCGGACCGCTCTCAGCCATTTTCCGGTACCCGGAGAGGATCATCCCAATGGCCTGATACCCGAATGTTTTCGTGTATACGGTGGCCTTTGGTGAAAGACAGGACTCCACCGCATGAACCAGCGCATCGATGGAGCTTGTTGCAAAAACGCTGAAAGGCAGGCTGCCGAGCAGTTCAGGAATCAGAACCGCTTTATCAGCGTACATCGCCTCGCCGACCAGGCCCATCTTTGTCCCCATCCTGGTGCGGTTGAATACCGCCACATTGGTCATCTCACTGCCGGTGCCGCACGTGGTGGGCACGATAATCAGCTCGCAGTTTTTCTTCAGATCCGGCATGGAACTGTAGAGTTCATCCATACTCCCGCTTTCGGAGCCGACTGCCATGGCTTTGGCAATATCAATGACCGTCCCGCCTCCGATTGCGATGATGCGCCTGTACCCGCCCATACCGGCGGCGGCCTCAATAATCCGCTCCGTCATAACATCCGTGGGCTCCCCAGCTCCATAGTCCTCCTGATAAATCAGCTTCACATCCAGCCCCAGTTTTCCAAAATACGGCTCGTAAATATATTGGTTGGTAAGTACCAGGTCCCCGCTGCACAGGCGCAGTTCCTCAGCAAATTGTTTGCAGCTTCCGAACTTGTGCAGCTCCGGCCTCATCAAAATCTGAACCATATGCTCCTCCTTTGTCTCTTTCTTACCTGAGCAGGGATACCAGGCCAAGCGTGACCGGCTCAAACACATTGACAACAACCAGCACTAATACCTCGGCAATCAGGAAGGGAACAATCTCCTTCGCTATTTTTTCCAGGGGCATTTCGCCCATGACCGATGCGACAAACAGACAGGTGCCTACCGGAGGTGTAATTGCACTGATGCTCAGGTTCAGGCACAGGATGATACCGAACTGGATTGTGTTGATATCCATGGCTACCGCAACGGGAAGAAGCAGGGGAGCCAGAATAACCAGTGCGGCGCCGCCATCCATAATACAGCCAATCAGCAGCAAAAGCAGATTGATAAGCAGCAACGCAACTAACTTGCTGTGGGAAACGGATAGGATCGCAGCGGACAACTGCTGCGGAACCTGGGCCAGCGTCATAATCTTGCCAAAAATACCTGCGGCGGAAAGCAGAATAAAAATCGTGGCGCTGGTGACGGCAGCCTCTGCCGCACAGTCAAGCAGGCTCTTCAGGTTCAAAGTGCGCTCAATCAGCAGGCCTACGATTACGGCATAGACACAGGCAACAGCACCGGCCTCCGTTGGCGTGAAAACGCCGGAATAGATGCCGCCCAGAATAATTACTGGAACCATGATGGCCCATTTTGCATCTAACAAGGTATGTAAAAACGCGGAAATGCTGAATTTATTGCCCTTTCCCTTCAGGCCCTCCGCCCTTGCAGTAATGGAGACGGCAATGCACAGAAACACGGCCATTAAAATCCCCGGAACAATACCGGCTAAAAACAGTTCGCCAACACCCACACCGCACGCTACGCCGTACAGTACGAACATGTTGCTGGGAGGAATAACGGGGCCGATGACGCCGCCCGCTGCAGCAATGGCCAGAGCCTGGGGCTTACGGTAGCCCTGCGCTTCCATCTCTGGCACCATCATGGAACCGATGGAGGCACAGGTGGCAGAAGCGGAACCGCTGAGCGCGGCAAAGAAAGCGGAAGTCACGATTGTGACCATACCCTGTCCGCCGGTAAACCTGCCGAACATCGTATCAATCCATTTGCACAGCTTTCCGGAAATCCCTCCGCGGGTCATAACCGAACCGGCAAAGATATAAAAGGCGATTGCCAGCAGCGGATAAGAAAACAGCGAGTTCATGGCGGCGGCCGCCACCGTGCTGAGCGGAGCGAGCTGCAGGATGAAGCAACTGATAATCGAGGAAAGGACCAGTGCGAACGCTACCGGCACTTTAAGGATGATTAGTATAAAAAACAGGCCCAGAATCAATGTCGTATTCATGCGTTCGTCTCCTCCTTAATAATTTCTTCTATAGAGCGCTCGTCACTCTCCCCGCGCAGCGTATCCGCCATGGTGAGAACAATGCGGATCGTCATCAAAATCATGCCGATAGGAATTGAAATCGACGCGATCCAGTAAGGATAGCCTCCGCCCAAAGAAACCGCCTTATGTGCGATATACCCCGATGTGACGACATACCCCAAATAGATTAAAAACAGGGCGCAGATTACCCACAGGATATCGGCAATCAGAGAAACTACTTTTTGTACGGGCTTTGGCATAAATCCGACAAAGAGACCGACCCGGACATGCTTCCTCTCATTGGCCGCGGCGCTGGCTCCCAGATAAGCGATCCACACCATACAAAAGAGCATAAACTCCTCCGCCCAGGCCAGGGGCACCCGAAGGACAAAGCGGCAGACAACAGAGACAAAGCCCATAATAATCAACACGATCAGAATCAGTC
>CATWBR010000051.1 GCA_958349075.1 uncultured Clostridium sp. | reverse complement strand
GCCGGGTTTGTTCTGCTCAAGCTGGACTTTGCGATGCCTCCGGTGATTCTGGGCCTGATCCTGGGAACGAAGATAGAGACCAACCTGTCGAAGTCGCTGGCAATTTCAGACGGAAGCTTCTCAATCTTTTTTACGAGGCCGATCTCCTGTGCCCTGCTCATTATCGCGGCGGTTTCCCTGCTCTCTCCGATACTTTTGCCGGTTATTAAGGTGGCGGTAGCCAGAGGTGCCGGCCGGTGCAAGAGCAGCCGGTAACGGAGACAAAACTGCCGGGAACAGCGGCTGGAAAGCACCGGTAACGAATAGGACAAGGAGGATTTTATGGAAAAAGCATTAGACGGTATACGAGTCATTGATTTGTCGCGGGTCATAGCAGGGCCTCACTGCTCAATGATTCTGGGCGATTTCGGCGCCGATGTCATAAAGGTGGAGAAAAAGGATGAGGGGGACATGGCAAGGGGGTATGCGCCGTTTTATAAAGGTGAGAGTACCTATTTTATGACACACAACAGGAATAAGAGAAGCATTACACTGGATTTCCGGAAACCGGAGGCACAGCAGATTCTGCACCGGCTTCTGGAGGACGCCGACATCCTGGTAGAAAATTTCAGGGCGGGTACGCTTGAAAAGATGGGGCTGGCTCCCGATGAGCTTCTGAAACGGAATCCACGTCTTATTATTACAAGATTATCCGGCTTCGGCCAGGACGGGCCTTATAAAAACAGAGTATGCTTTGACGCCGTCGGCCAGTCCGTCAGCGGCCTGATGGACATTACCGGGGAACCGGAAGGGAAACCGACGATGATAGGGACATATGTGTGCGACTTTACCTCCGGGCTGTACGGTGCAATCGGTACCCTGGCAGCGCTTCAGGCAAGGCAGAAAACCGGCAGAGGGCAGGTTGTGGATGTTTCGCTTCTGGATGCCGCAAGTTCGCTGACCCACTCGGCGATAATCAATTACTATCAGCTGGGCGAAGTAATGAAGCGCAACGGCAACCAGGATCGGGCCTCCTACCCCGCAAACTTTTACGAGACGGCGGACGGCAGGCAGGCGTTTATCCATGCAGGCCAGGACACGGCGTTTAAAAACCTGTGCAGGATGATTGGGAGGGAGGAACTGTTGGAGGATCCGGACTTCCGGTTCCTTTCAGGGCGTATCCATCACATTAAAGAATGTGATTCCATTGTGGAAAAATGGGTGAAAACGAAAAAGATGGATGAGATTCTATCGCTCTGCGGGACATACGGAATACCTGCGGCGCGGGTGAACACGATTGACGAGATGGTGCGGGATGAACAATTACTCTACAGGAAGATGATCCGGCAGGTGGAGCACCCGGAGCTGGGAACGCTTACGATGAACGGTCCGGTGGTGAAAATGTCGGAAACAGATCCTGATATTTTCAGGACGCCGCCGCTTCTGGGACAGCATAATGACGAGATATACGGTAAGATGCTCGGATTCTCGGCAGATGAGCTTGAGAGGCTGAAGCGGGAAGGGGTAATTTAGCGGATGCCGCAAAGGTATGATAATGGGGAAAATGGAGGACAGGAGGAAACCGTGGAACAATTTATGATAAGGCCGGCCATCTGGCGGTACCGGACGGCAGAAGCGTTTGCCGCTGACTTGAAGCTGGGGGCCGGTGATTTGATTATTACAAATGAGGCCGTTTACCGTCCGTATTTTGACAAGCTCAGGCTGGCCTGCGATGTATTGTATCAGGAACGGTACGGCGCGGGGGAGCCGTCGGACGAAATGGTGGAGGCAATGGCCCGCGACCGGAAAGGTGAGTATAAACGTATCATTGGAATCGGCGGGGGAACCGTAATCGATATTGCAAAGCTGTTTGCCCTGAAAACGCTGACTCCGGTTGCCGGACTTTACGAGGGCAGAATCCGGCCGGAAAAGGCCAGGGAACTGATACTTGTTCCGACAACCTGCGGCACTGGGAGCGAGATGACCAATATCTCCATACTTGCTTTAATCTCAAAAGGGACGAAAAAGGGGATGGCCGGCAATGCAATGTATGCGGATCGGGCAGTGCTGGTGCCGGAGCTGCTGGAAAAGCTGCCGCCTTATGTATTTGCCACCAGTTCAATCGATGCCCTAATCCACGCGGTGGAGTCAATCCTGTCCCCCAAGGGGAATGAGTTCACCCGGCTTTTTGGATACAAGGCAATCGAAATGATTCTGAGGGGGTATCAAAAAATCCTCGCAGAGGGAGAGGGAGTCAGGGCGGAGCTGACGGACGATTTCCTGACTGCGAGCTGTTTTGCCGGAATTGCCTTTGGAAATGCAGGCTGCGCGGCGGTCCATGCACTGAGCTACCCCCTGGGAGCCGCCTTCCACGTTGCACATGGGGAATCGAACTACGCTGTCTTCACCGGTGTCATGAACTATTATATGGAGCGCAGGGCGGATGGGGAGATTGCCGTGCTGAACCGTTTCCTGGCCGGTATTCTGGAATGCCGGGAGGGGGAAGTATATGAGGAACTGGAAAAACTGCTGGGATTCCTTCTTCCTAAAAAGGCCCTGCATGAATATGGAGTACCGCGTGAGAAGCTGGCGGAATTTGCGGGCTCCGTTATGGAAAACCAGGGCAGGCTGATGGCCAACAGTTATGTGGAGATAAACCTGGAGCAGGTGCTGGAGATTTACGGCAGGCTGTATTAAGGTGAAACTCTTAATGTTTGAAGCCCTAACCCCTTGCATAAGAGGCAGGAATCCTGCTATGATTCAGACAAAGGATTCCGTTCATAACAGGTTTATGAAAATAACTGAAACGATCTGTACAAAGCGGATGTCCGAATAGGGGCATCCGCTTTGTATGGATTATTATAATATTACCGGCAGCAGGAGGCAGCGGCCTATGGAGCCCATAGAAAGAATTATAAAACTCTCAGACGAACTGGAAAACAACACAATCTCCATCCGGCGCAGGATTCACCAGAACCCTGAAACGGCTTTTGAGGAGTATGAAACAAGCGCACTGGTGGCAGATGAGCTTAAACGGATGGGAATACCCTATGATAAAAGCCCAGTGGAACCCGGCATTGTGGCGTGCATCGACAGCGGAAGGCCGGGAAAGCTTCTGATGCTGCGGGCGGATATGGACGCGCTGCCTATCGGTGAGGAGAGGGAACTGTCGTTTAAATCAAAAAGGGAAGGAATTATGCATGCATGCGGACATGATGTGCATACGGCCAACCTTCTGGCGGTGGGAGAAATTCTCAACAGAATGAAGGACTCCTGGTCCGGCCGGGCAAAACTCGTATTTCAGCCCGGGGAAGAGCGGGGCGGAGGCGGCCGGAAAATGATAGAGCAGGGACTGATGGATGAACTGCCGGACGCCTGTTTCGGGCTGCATGTTAATCCGGTCCGGGCAGGGCAGTTTCTGATTGGGACCGGGTATCTGACTTCTTACTCGGACGGCTGCCATATCACGGTTCACGGAAAGGCGGCCCACTCCTCCGCGCCCCAGGACGGAATCGATGCAATCCAGATTGCCGCCAATATCGTGATGGCGCTGAATACCATTGTGTCGAGAAACATAAGCCCCATGCAGCAGTCAACCCTGAACGTGGGACGGATTTGCGGAGGCCGGGCCGGCAATATCGTGGCCGACAGGGCCGAACTCTTCTGCATGATGCGGAATGCAAGGGAGGAGACAAGGGAAATCATGTTCCGGCAGATCCGGGAGATTTGTGCAGGGATAGCGGCGGCCGCCGGCGGCACATGTGATGTGGATATCAGTCCGGGATATCCGGCTATATACAATGATGGGCCGCTTACGGAATTTGTCACTTCGCTTATGGCAAAATATACTTCCGAGCTTTACGGCGGAATTATGGAGCAGATTCCGGAACCCGGTGTGCTGACGGGAAGCCGCCAGGCACTGACGGCGGAAGATTTCGGCTTTTATTCCCAAAAGGCGCCCTCCTGTTACCTCCAGCTTGGGACGGGGAATTTCGCCCCTGCCCACAGCGGACAATTCATGGTGGATGAAAAATATATCAAACTGGCAACCAGGGCAATGGCGCTGGCGGCATTTGAATTCTTACGGAAATAACAGCAAAGCCGCTGCGAAAACCGCTTGTTTATTCATTCCATTAACGTTAAACTGATAGTAAGTATTGTTATGGGAGGTGTCATATGGCTTACACAATCTATGCAAGGATGAAGAGGGCCGGAAAACAGAAAAAAGAAGACCTGTCTCCGATCGCTTTTGAACTGGTAAGAAGGCCGGATACGGTGCGGGAACTTCTCACGGAACTGGTGAGTCTTTCCGTAAGGCAATATAATGAGCGGAGGGATGAGGGGCAGGTGCTTTCTTACCTGACAAAGGATCAAATCAGCGGGCAGGCCGCTGCGGGGAAGGTTTCCTTCGGCCTTCGGGGAGGCAGCGATGCGGATCCCGAAAAGGCGGCGGAAAATGCAGTCCAATGCTTTAAAGACGGAATATACCGCGTGTTTGCCGGCGCGGAGGAACTGACCGCTCTGGAGCAGGCGGTTCCGTGGGGAGCCGGTGAAGGCGGAGAACCCGTATTTACATTCATAAGACTTACAATGCTGTCGGGCTGGTAAGGGAAACGGAGGATTAGATGGCGGATTATACATATCAGACAAGACGTAAAATGACGGAAAACTGGATTGCGGGTGTCAAGGAGAAGGCACATGCCCTTTCCGCCGGAGAGAAACAACTGCTGCCTGGAATGGCATACTATTCTGTACCCCAGGAACCCCAGAGATGGATGAGGGAACAACTGGAGAGCGGCAGATATGGGACACTCAGTGAGCTTTATAAAAACGAACTGCGGGGACTGGTGGAGGTCTGTGTGCCGGAATACCTGACCGAAGAATTTTATTATGCCCTGGATCAGATGAACCAGTTCCAGATGACGGCCGGATGGTACAGGCGCAGCGTGCGCTCAAAGAGCTACCTGCCGTTTGTATTTCAGAGTATACTGCTTCTCTGGGCTTATTCGAGGCTGGATTTCTACGGGGCATCGCTTTCCGCGGTTCTGACCGGGCAGGTGGATCCGGAGATTTACGACCATGCCAGATCGGAACGTTTCAGCTACGCGGGAATGCTGGCGGCCAGGATTGACCGGGGAGAAACGGAAACAATCCGGGCTGTGGAAGATATCCTGATGGGAGAAGGAAACACCCTGATGCTCAGCCATGAACTGATCCGCGGAATCGTTATGAGCAAAAACAGCGGGCTCTATGAAGTGCTCGGCAAATTCCTTTTGGCTGCGAGGCTTCAGGAGGGGGCCAGACAGGCTGTTTGTGAAACCATGGATGCCGGCCGTCCCGAGGCATTCCTGCACCTGTTTGCGGTGATCGAGGAAAATGATCTTGTCCGCTATTCTTCCATCAAACGGGCCGTCAGTACCTGGATCGGCATTTTCGATGAAAAAAACATCGACCGTATTACGGAAAAGCTGGTGCGCCTGATGGGAAACTGCCTGAGAGATGAAGCTGCCTGCAGGGAACAGCTCGAAAGCAATGATTCCGTGGCGATTAGCTGCGGCCTGTGGGCGCTCGGATTCTATGATGCAGAGCGGGCAATCGATGCGATGCAGAAACTGATTAGGCAGGGGACGAAGAACCAGAAGATGACGGCCTCCTATTTTAACCGCTCCCTGCAGTATGGACATCTGAAGAGGAAAGCGGCAAAAGAGGTCATCTTAAGCTGGCCTGAGGATTTGGAATTGGTGGCCTGTTTCCTTCCCGGTTTTATGGACAATACATACGGCGATTTCCGAACACTGATCGAGGAGAAAGACGGAAAATCCTATTTCCAGCTTCGCGACGGGAAAATCAGAAAACCGGACGGGAAGCCGGTGACCGATCTGTTTGAAAATGAGGAAGAGGCCAGGAAGATTTACGGCCTGCTCCGGGATATTCTTGGGCGGATTCCCAAAAAGGGGCTGGATTTAAACCCATGTATCTTTCCATGGTACCGCGTGACCATGACCCAGTCCGACATTGCGGTCAGGATGTGCCTGATTGCCTGGATGCTCCAGGATGAATCATACCTGGATGAAGCGGCGGGGCTGATCCCGACGGTCGGCCAGGGTAACTCGTCCGGCGCTTCCCGCGCTGCGGCCGCCCGCGTGCTGTTATACCGGCCGCAGTCCCAGATAAGGCGGGACGTCCTATTTGAACTGCTTCACAACCCGGAGGAGTACACGATGCAGTCCGCCTTTCTTCTGGTGGAGGATATGGAATTGACAGCGGAAGATTATCTGAAAATTGAACAGAACCTCAAATATAAGAAGGGCAGGGCCGGAGTGCTTAAGCTTCTCAGAAAGCAGGGGCCGGCCGCGCTGCAGGCCTCCGTCGGCAGGCTGATCAGGACCGGGTCCGAAGAATGCCGGATGGGCGCTCTCGACTTAGCCCTCCAGATAAAAAATGAACAGCCTGAGGAATTTCCGGCAGTCAAACCGCTTCTGCAGGAGCTGACGGAGCCTACGGGGCGTGAACAGGTGCTGCTCGGCGAACTGCTGGGGGAGAAAAGTGAGGCTCAGGATATCTTAAACACGCCGGGATACGGGCTCTACGATACAAAAAAAGAGTGGATTCTGCCGCCCGTGGATGTAGACGAAAAACAGGCGTCAAAGTTGTTTGCGAACGGAGAAGGCGCCTGCATCAGTATCCTGAACCGGTTAAACGAGCTGATTGAGGAAAAGAAGGAACTGGAATACACAACGGCCTGGGGCGTGGAGATGCTTCTGGGGACAAAACTGGATAACTGCCGTTTTATCCACGGGGATCCCGATGCAGAACCCCTGGATGCTCTGCCGTTCAGGGAAATGTGGGAGGAATTTTACAGAAATGAAATTAAAACTCCGGAAATGCTCCTGGAGCTTTATCTCTACCAGAAATGCCGTGCCCAGAGAGGACCCTACGAGAGAAATATTGATTTGTATAAGAAGGTTTTCGGAAGCGGCCTGATAAAGAAACCGCCGTTTAAGGACCTGATCCAGGGACTGAGATGCGGCGCGCAGGCCAGAACGGTGATTGACACACTGTATTCCCAGTTTGTGCCTGCCGGAATCAAAGCCCGGTTTGGTCTTATCGGGACGGCAAAGCTGGTCTCAGTCCTTGATAAATCCAATGCCCTCTATGAGTGCGAGGAAAAAGCATGGAACGGCACGATAGAGAAATATACGAAACGGGCCGCGGATCTCCCTGTATTTGAGGAAATGCGCTGGTGGCTGTCCCTGGCGGATGAAAAAGACTGGGGAAGCGCCTTTACGCTCCGTTTTAAGCTCCAGGAATTCTATGGGAAGATCAAAGACAGTGAGAAGTTCCGCCGTTACAACAGAGTGCGGGCGGGCTATCTGAATTTGTCCGATTATGTGCAGTGTTATGTGAGGGGAATCTGGGATAAGGATCTTTTTTATAAATCCGTATTCAGTTTCCTGGATATGAAGAGCCTTTTAGGCCCGGTCAGTGCGGTGGAACAAAAAGGAGCTGTGTCGTCGAGGGACGCCCGCGTGGGAGAACTGAATTCATTTTTCGGACAGGGAGTAATAAAGCCGGCAGACGGAAAATATCACTTTGACCAGATTGGGGATGAGATTCCGGCCATGAAGCTGGCGCACGAGATTTACCATGAGATAGTCCCGCTGGTTCTCAAGGTGGAGCTGAAACGCGGGGAACAGGAGACACCGTTTTCCGGGTATGTCTCCTCGATTCGTGTGATTTACGGCATTGATTTGATGATTCAGATCCTGACGGCGCTGGGAAAAGAGACATTACAGAGAGCCGGAGGATATTATTCCAATAACTGCGACCGGAAGATGGTTCTAAGCCATCTGCTGAAAGTATGCCGTCCGAACCCGGGGGAGACGGCGAAGGATCTGAAAAAGGCGCTGAAGGGGACGGATATCACGAAAAAGCGCCTGGTGGAGATGGCCATGTATGCCCAGCAGTGGATACCTCTTTTGGAGGAGTACCTGGGACTTCCGGGATTCCAGAGCGGATGCTATTACTTTATGGCCCACACCGGCGAGCGCCTGGACGAGTTTACGACATCAATGATTGCCAAATACACTCCTCTGACGCCGGAGGAACTGAGGGACGGGGCTTTTGACATCCACTGGTTCTTTGAGGCCTATGATAAACTGGGTGATAAAGAATTTAAGCTTTTGTACGATGCGGCAAAATACTCCTCGACCGGAGCTGCCCATGCCCGCGCCAGGAAGTATGCCGACGCCGCACTGGGAAAAGTGGATAAAGAGACTCTGAAAGCGGAAATTACGGATAAGAGAAATAAAGATCTGCTGATGAGTATCGGCCTCCTGCCCTTGGCCGGAAATGAAAAAAACACCGGAGGGAAAATTTCCGAACGTGACAAAAAGAAGCGGGAAGAAGATCTCCTGGACCGATACCAGTTTATTCAGAAGTTCCATAAAGAGAGTAAGAAATTCGGCGCACAGCGCCGGGCCAGTGAGGGACGCGCCGTGGCGCTGGCGCTTCAGAACCTCAGTGTCAATGCGGGATTCACGGATGTGACACGCCTGACGCTCAGGATGGAAAACCGCCTGGTGGAGACGATGGAACGTTATTTTGACTGGAGCAGCCAGGGCGAAGTGGAACTGAGGATTCTGGTGGATGAAAACGGGAAGAGCAGCCTTCAGTGCGCCAAGGGCGGGAAGATGCTCAAATCAATCCCTGCAAAATATAAGAAAAATGAGACGGTTCTGGAATATCAGGATGTCAACAAAAAGTTAAAGGAGCAGTACAGCCGGACAAAACAGATGATGGAACAGGCGATGGAGGACAGGACGTCCTTCGAGGTTTGGGAGTTCCTGGAGCTGGCTAAAAATCCGGTGGTAAGGCCGATTGTAACACCCCTTGTGGTGATGGCCGCAGAGGATGCCGTTTCCGGAGACGGAGGCAATACGGATGCCAAAATCCGGCTGGGATTTCTGAAAGAGGAGGGACTGGAGGACTGGTCCGGCACCGTAACGCCATTGAAGCCGGATGAGAAGATTCTGATTGCCCACCCGTCCGATCTCTACAGGGAAGGACACTGGCACGAATATCAGAAGATGCTGTTTGACAGGCAGATAAAGCAGCCGTTTAAGCAGGTATTCCGCGAGTTGTATGTGAAACTCACGGAGGAACTCGATAAGGATGATTCCAGGATGTTCTCAGGCAATCAGATTCAGCCGCAGAAGACGGTCGGCGCATTGCGGAGCCGCCGCTGGGTTGCCGATTATGAGGATGGGCTGCAGAAGATATACTATAAAGAAAATATCGTAGCCAGGATATATGCAATGGCCGACTGGTTCTCGCCGAGTGACGTGGAGGCTCCGACTCTTGAATGGGTGGTGTTCTCCGACAGGAAAACATTCAGGCAGCTCAAAATCAGGGAAATCCCCGACGTGCTTTACAGCGAGGTTATGAGAGACGTGGATCTGGCGGTCAGCGTTGCCCATGCCGGAGGCGTGGATCCGGAGACCAGCCACTCTACGGTTGAGATGCGAAAAGCCATCGTGGAATGCAACCTGGAGCTGTTTAAGATTAAAAACGTGCGCCTGGAGGGCAGCCACGCGTTTATCGACGGAAAACTGGGCCAGTATACGGTACATCTGGGAAGCGGCGTCGTGCATCAGATGGGCAACGCAATGCTCTTTGTCGTTCCGGTCCATTCACAGCACAGAGGGCGTATTTTCCTTCCGTTTATTGATGACGACCCGAAGACGGCCGAGATTTTGTCAAAAATCCTTTTGTTTGCGGAAGATACGAAGATTAAAGACCCGAGTATTCTGGAACAGATACGGTAGCGGGTACCGCCTTATTCCGGTCAGCGCCTCAGAACCGGGCCGGCCAGAAAGATCAGGGGAAACAGGATTCCAATTATGTGAGAATAAACAATAAACAGGGTGGGAGGATTCTCATAACCCGGTACATAGATGAACGACGGCAGGTCCGGCGTGAATAAAAGATCAATATGGTCCCCGGCCTTCAGCGGACATTTTGGGAAATCGGAAGGCGAGGTTACCTTGAATATGGAGCCCTCGGCAAAAAACTCATAGACCGGCGCATAGGTAACGCGGCCCTTGCTGCTCACCTTTCGTTCAACGGAAACTACCTCCGCGGAGGCTGGGGACGTTGCAAGCCGGCGTCTCTTGTCAAAACTGTACTTCATGGAGGCGCCTATGGCCAGGAACACCGGAGGAACAAGGACCGATACGATGTCTGCATAGTCTCGGCCGGGTATTCCCCGATGGGCCTGCCACAGGAGGATGGCTCCAATGACACAGTAGTAGACAAGCCAGAACAGGATAATAGGGCGGGGACTCACTTTCAGGCGGGGATCCGTCCATCCTTCCCTGTGGGTGACGGCGCTGTTTAATTGGCGTTCGCGTTCCCTTTTCCGTCTGAAAACAAAGGCTAAAATAAAAGCGGAACCTGTTAAAGAAAATATTGTGACAACTGCGATGTAAATAATAAGAGCTTGACTCATAAATCCCTCCGATGTGCCGGTTTTCCTGATATTGATACGGATGAGACAGACCGTGCCGGCATCAGGAGAACCTAATATAGATACTATCTTAACACACCGGAGAGGGGGAATAAACGGAAATTTTATTCCTTTCTAAAAGGTTCTCCTGATTTCATTCCCGTCCGCCGGGATCGGCAGGTACTGCACGCGGGTCCCCTGCACTATATCCCCATAAAAAGCCACATAATAAGGCCGGTAGACGGAATGTACGGATTCAGCTTCCATGCAGACATTCCTGCCGGACTGCCGGCGCACCATACGCCGCGCCAGGTATTTGCCCTCCTCAATCAGCTTTTGATCCGGAAAGGGCGTATTCTGAAGCTGGTCTTCCTCATCAATCCGTACCCTGACTGTTTTTAACGGCTCGTCCAGAAATGCGGGAGTGCACCGGGTCCCTTCAACCATTATTCGGATTTTCTGCACCTGAGGCCCGCCGGTTGATAGGCGGGATTTTTTCATCAGAGGCAGAGGCTGATAAGTCATGTTGTAAATAATTTCTTTACTTTCGAGGTACATCAGTTTCAGCGTAATCTTCTTTTCCTTTAGCACCAGCCTGCCGAGGAAATTTCCCCGCTTTTCGGCGATTTCCATTGCTGTTTCTACTGTCATAAGTTTTGGCAAAGCCATAATTTCCATTCTGGTATCCTCCTGTATCAACCGGACCGGGCGCAGTCAATCAGCCTCGGAAGGTAATCTGCATGTTCACATGATTTCTTCTATTTTCCTCCTTTTTTGGCTCCTTTGGTAAAATGGAACACCTCAAAACAGTAGCGGAGGAAGATAGCGGCGGTGATACCGAACGCGATGCCCGGGGCAATCACTCCCACTATGATGTCTACGCGGCAGAGAATGCCATAGGTGTAAACGGCGGCAAGAATGAAGTACAGGAGGATCAGGCCGCCGTCGGCGCCGAACCATTCCACGCGGATATCTTCATTTACTTCGGGGCTCTTTTTTCCGGTGTCTTCCCCGCCGGGAGCTGCAGGTGTGGTATTATTGTATTTTTCCATAATTTCCTCCATTGTCAATGTAAAGTACTTTGCCGAACCGGTTTCCTATCAGATATCCGATAAAAGAGATGGGGAGGGCGATCAGCAGGGCGTCTACGGTTCCTCCAAGCAGTTCACATGATACCGGGAACGAGGTAAAATAAATCCAGGATAACGTTCCGGAAATCATACTCAGAATACCGGCTGTGGTGGTCTTTTTGCCGTTGTACATGATTGCGGCGAGGACCGGGACGAACAGGCCGCACATGCTGAGGCTGTTGATAAACAGGAATGCGTCATAAACCAGAGGAAACTTAAATGCGGTAAACAGGCCGATGACGCCGAACACGATACAGCAGATTCTGGTAATCCCGATACTCTGCCTGTCGGTCAGAGGCTCTTTCCTGAACGCACCGATAATGTCACGGGAGAAAATTTCTCCGCCGATCAGGAAGTAAGAGTCAATGGTCGAGATGATAGCCCCCATCAGGCCAAAGATGAACAGCCCGCGGACGGCAGCCGGTAGGTATGAGAGGATTAACTGAACATAGGCCACTTCCGGCTGGGCGGTTGAGAACGGATCCATTGCCCTCAGGATGATACCTGTAAAAATCAGCACCACGTCGAAGGAAATCCAGATGGAAAGGCAGGTCAGCATGGCTCTCTTTCCCGTTTTTATCGAGTTGGATGCGGTAAAACGCTGATAAAATGCGGGATCTTTATACACATTGATGCACAGTACAATCAGACAGATGGCCCTGCCGACGGGCGTTCCCCCGAGCGGGGTCAGCACCTCGGGTGCAACGGAATTCAGTGATGCCTCGATGCCTGCAAAACCGCCCACGCTGAAGAATATTTTAGGAAATACGGACGTTACGCAGGCTATCATCAGAAAGAAAAAAATCATATCCGTGACGGCGACGCCCATCAGTCCGCCGAGGCACGTTATGACCGTGGCTATCAGCACTACGCCGAAGGCGACGACAAATTTATTGATATTCCATGCTGCCACGCCGACATACCCGGTGGCGGCGATTTCGGCGATGGAAAGACAGGATACCACGAGAACGATGGCTCCTATGAAAGAGGCGGCCCTTCCGTAGTAGCGGTTTAACAGCTCTGTCATCGTCGTATTGACCTTGATGGAAATCCTGGGAGCAACCCAGAGAGCCAGCGGAAACCTCGTCATGTGGACGCACAGGGACCAGATGAAAAACGCGGAAATACCCATTGTGGTGGAATAACCGATTGTTCCGATGACGCCCGCCCCGCCGTACCAGGATGCAACCAGGGTTCCAACGGCCAGGGACCAGGGCAGGGACTTGTTGGCCTGGTAGAAGCTGTCCATATTCTGAGAGGTTTTCGAGAAATATTTGCCGATCAGCAGGACGCCTGCGACACATGCCAGTAATACAATGTTATCGATTGCGGTAAGCATATTGAGTTCCTCCTTAATGTAATCTGATTATTAAAATCGCAGCGTTCCTGTCACTTTCTCCACGGCGTCAATATATCCGCGCCCGATTATCTGGGAAGAGACGGATTCCATGAACGGTTCCAGGGCGGAGTCGCTTTCCATTGCCGGTACAACGCTCCGCAGCAGATTGTAAACGGCTTTTGTTGCGGCTGCGGGTTCCAGACTGTCGTAGCAGTCGAGAGCCTGCGTTCCGCAGATTAACTCAATGGCACAGATATATTTTGCCAGATGTACGCCGTCGTATGCCTTTTTTGCAGCGTTATAGCCCATGTTGACGTAATCCTCCTGGTTGGCGCAGGTTACCAGGTTATCAACAACCGCCGGGTGAGACAGGATTCTCAGTTCGCCCAAAAGACCGGCTGCGGCGTACTGTATCATCATAAGGCCGTTATTATATTCGGAATTCCTGTTTAAAAAGGCGGGAAGCTCGCTGACCAGACGGTTCAGCATCCGATCAATGCGGCTGGCGGCCATTTTGCACATGTCGGTGATGCCGATTAGCAGGATGTCTGAGGTGAATCCCGGATAAGTGCCGTCTGCATTGCAGGCCATCAGCGCAATAGGGGTGCCGTCTTCCTGCTCAAACAGGAGCGGGTTGTCCACCGAGGAATTCAGCTCAATATTCAGGACATCGATTCCGTCCTTGATATATTTTTTGACTGCGCCGTGAAGCTGCGGGACACAGCGGACGGAAAGCGCGTCCTGGAGCCGATGCCCTTTGTATGCTTCCAGGATGGGGCTGTCCTTCAGGATAGTTCTTATATTGGCGGCGGTGTATCCCTGATCGGGATGGGGCCTCGCCTCCATGATGCGGGGATCCATGGCCATCAGATTACCCTTCAGGACCTCCAGGGTCAGGGCGGCCGCGATATCACCGGTTTGGGTCAGGGTTACGGCGTCATAGAGGGCCAGCGCAGCAAAGGCAGTGACCGAGGTGGTTCCGGAGACGATGGTCAGCCCTTCTTTGGAAGACAGGATTGTTGGTTTCAGACCGGCTTCGGCCAGGGCGTTTTTGCCGTCCCAAAGCCTCCCCCGGTACCAGGCTTTTCCCTCTCCTATCATGACCATGCCGATATGTCCCTCCAGGGAGATGTAACCGACCGAGCCATGGCCGGGCACCCTTGGTATTACATTATAATTTAGCATATCTTTCAGCAGATTTAAAGTTTCAAGGCGGATTCCCGTATGGCCGCTTCCAAAGTGCGCCAGCATGACAAACATAATGGCTCTGGTGCATTCCTCGTTGATCGGTTCACCGACGGAACATGTGTGGGCCAGGATGTTATTTCTTTGGATGGCAATGCGGTCCTCCTCCGGAATGAATTTTCGCCAGTTATCCCCCAACCCGGTTGTCAGACCGTAAATTGCCTGTCCCTCCCGGCTGAATTTGTCTACAAAACCGCGGCATTTCTCAACACGGCTGCAGTATCCTTCCGAAAATTTCACCGGGAAATGATGGCGGGCTGCATTTACCACATCCTCAATCGTTATCTTTTCCCCCATTATAATTGGTTTCATTGATTTCTCCTCTCTGTTTGTTAATTACGTTTCTGCTTTTATATAAGCAATTACTGTGCCAACTTCAGAAAGGCCGTATTTTAAGGGAAATTCTTTAAAATAGAAAAATAGAGGGTGTTAATATTGTT
>CATWBR010000050.1 GCA_958349075.1 uncultured Clostridium sp. | reverse complement strand
AGCCAGGCTTAAAACCTCTCATAAATGCGGCGGTCTCAACCAGCCAGAACAGCACAACTATCCGCCGCAGTGATATCCTGCCCGGAGGGCTTTTTATATCATAGGCGTTTTATATGATATTAAAAAGAGCGCCCTGCCGGATAAATTGTCCGAAGAACGCTCTCAATCTTAAATTCCATTCAATTGTTATACCGCCGCTTGAAATCCAGCTACGGTTAATTCAGGTACTCACCCAGCTTATGTCCGCCTGTTGTCAGCTCCTCATAAGTCGGCAGTCCCGTCATGATAATCTCACCCTTCTCACTTCCGTATACTTCGGTAAAGGCCTTCATATACTCCGTGCAGCCCTGCAGATGTCTTCCGACACGCAGTTCCAGCGGAACGCCGTTCTCGTCGTAAGGGATGTAAAGGTAACCGAGTTTGGAAGCCTTCATATAGCAGTTATCCTTACCCGTCAAAATCAGGTTTTCATCAATTTTACCGTGTAAACGGCCCTGTGCCGGGTTTCCTGTCTCCATTAACAGGGCAAGGGTGTTGGTATGATCGCCCAGCTCACGGTGAGTTAAGCCGTGGAGTGAAACCGGTGACGGTTCAAGGGACATGTTAATCCCTGCCATCTGCAGTTCCAGGATTCCCATGGACGCCATATCCATTGCTCTCTCATGGGCTACGGTTGCATTGATTGTAGGATACTCAGGGGATGCCTCATGAAGGTCCATCTCCATGTCGATATCCAGGGTATTGATCATGTTTGTAATCGCATAAGCAATCTGTTCCGTCAGTGTGCCGTCCTCTACGCCGGGATAGGCACGGTTGATATTACGCATCTCACTTCCGGAGAGCGTCTGTCCCGATGTGTGGGTATACACATCCGGATCCGGCCACTGGTCAATCGGGTTGGATGCACGGGAACCGTATACAAACTGGCGCTTTCCGCTCTCCGTCTCAATGTGGTAGAAATGCGGCGAGCCCTCCTGCGGGTCATTGTGGGTAAACGCACTGTTATCGGTTCTCGGAATTACATAAACGGTTCCGGCCTCCACCTTTCCGCTCTCAACCATTGTTACTGCCGCCATATGGCCCGACGGCTCATTCGGGTGGGTTCCGCCCAGTACAAGGAACGAACCGCCCTCCCGTTCACCCTGCATCACGTAAACCGTCGTGTCGCCGAAGGTGTCTTTCAAATTTGCATTGTAATCACTTAACTGGAAAGTGGATGTCACTCCCTCACCCGGGATAATCACTTCCTGGTAATGTCTGAAATCGTAAAAATCTTTTCCCGCAACCACTGCAACGGCAATACTAGCCACAGCGCAGACTGCCGTAACGAGATTTTTATGTGTCTTAAAAAATTCCATTTTCAGTCCTCCTTATTTAATCATCAGGACGCGCAGTAAAAGAGGTACCATTACCATACAAGCGTTCACCTTCATTGACGGAGCATCTTCTTTGTACATATCAATAGCTGTAAATACAAGGAATAAAAGCGCTATGGCTCTGTAAATCAATGTAATCATATCTGTATCCCCCTTTTAGAACAACGCTGCAAGCGATTTTGAGAAGTAGATGAACGCCATTCCGTAAACGAGCATCACTGCCATCGGAACCATACATCTCTTCAGAACCTTCACGTAGTTTTGCACGCCCGTAATCTTGGCTGCAAAAAGACCTGCCAAAGCGGTCGGCGGCATCATGTCGCCCAAAGCTGCAATGAAGGACAGAGCTGCAATTGTAAATACGGTATCCATATTCAGGAATGCCAGTGCAAACGGCACACCGAGTACGGAGGAAGCGCCAAAGGATGAAACGGCGCCGAATAACGGGATAGATACGCCGGCTGCCAGCAGACGCAGATTCTCAGGAAGTCCGAGGCAGGTCATAACGATAAATCCACGGACGCCGGTCAGCGTCATTACCTGGATAAACATTCCGACACCCATCAGGATGCCCATAACGGGAAGGGAGCTGTGGAGCGCCTCCTGAATGGTTTCCACCGGGTTAACCCTGCGTCCCGTGAACAGGCCGACCGCCGCGCTGACTAAGAACATCAGAGGCATGCCTATATCCGGGATTACCTTGAAAATCTTTGTGAGCATCATCAGAATAACCAGTACAAACAGCGGGATATAAACCCTGAATCCGTATTTCTCAGCCACCTCTTTATTCAGATGGGGCTCCATTTTTTCGTAATCCATGTTCTTTGCCTGTTTCAGTCCCAGGAATAACGCTGAGAAGATGGCCACCGGAATGGTCAGAAGCAGAAGGGGAATTCCGAAGCCTACGAAGGGAACGTCGATTCCACCGCCGATAATCATGGCAGGAAGGTTAACAGGAGGTGCAATCATGCCCAGCAGTCCGCCCATTGCGATGAGAGCTGCGGCCGTTACCGCATCAAGTCCCATAATCAAAAGCACCGGTGCCATGATACTTCCTGCAGACAGAACTGCCGCTGTGGAAGAACCGGTAATCATACCCGGGAACATGATAACCGCCATGATGAGAATCAGCAGAATGGCCGGATGTTTGTGGAACTTTTTAATAATAATGGCGCTCAGTGCGTCCAGAGTGCCCGATTTTTCAACCACCTTCATAAACACCATGGCAGTTGCGATAACAAGAATTGTATCAATATAAGAGAAGGTACCTTCTACGAGATGCCGGATCGGAAGTCCCTCCCCGGCTACCAGACAGCCGCCGATAGCTGAAAGCATCATAGACACACCTACAGGAAGTTTTGCCAGGAAGCAGCCAACCATGAAGATGCCGATCATTGCAACGAAAATTATAAATTCGTGAGTCACTTTTTACTCCTTTCTGTCCCCTTGTAAAATTAGGGGGCCGCTTTGCTGCGGCCCCATTTGACAGACTTTACATTATTTACCGAAAATTGTCTTGAGAGGCTCTACTGCTCCAACCTGGTTGTCAATAAAAGCAGTCGGAATTCCATTTTCTGTAACGATTCCCTTCATCAGGCCGTCGCTGTCACCTTCAGATACAATGATTGCCGCATCTGATGCTGCCAGGGCATCCGGAATGAATTTGTCCGATAAGGTACCGCGTCTTGCGCTTCCGCCAATGTGAAGGGCGATGATAGTCATCCCCTGCTCCTGGGCCTTTGCAATAACACTTTTAACACGTTCAATCTCCTGGTTCTCATCAACACCTGCCGCACCGAGTCCTTTGGAGCTTCCTCCGATAGCCAGCACCAGTGTCTTGTAGTTTCCTAAATCATCTGCCGTAATAGTTGCATTTAAGTCAGTCTCGATCTCACACTTTTTCATCAGTGTCTGAACTACGTTTACATCGGCGCTTTGTCCCACGCTTGTAAGGACGATAGGGCTCTCTGCGATGGCTTCTGTAATCTCTTTTACATCTCCTGATGCTGCCGCTTCCCCGCCTGGTGCAGTGGTCTCCTGTGCTGCCGGAGCCTGTGTTGCCGCCGTGCTGTTTCCGCCGCAGGCCGTAAGGGAACCTGCTGCCATGGAAAGGCATAATGCTGCTATTGCTAATTTCTTCTTCATTTTCATATCTCCTTATTCTCTGTGTTTTTAACCTTTATTCATTTCCGGCAGCGGTTCATTACCTCCTGAACCGTTGCCGTTCTCTGTTACCGGTCTTAATAGCCGAGTGCCTTACCGTCACGTCTTGGATCTGCGCCGCCTAAGAGCGTTCCGTCCTCACCGTACATAACCGCATTGACAGAACCGAAAGTACGGTTGAATTCTTCATTAGGCTCTACCGTATTGCCGAGTTCCTCCAGTTTCTTGATGGAGTCCGCATTCAGACGTGTCTCATACTGGATTGCGCTTGTGGCATTGTTGTAAAGACGTGGGGCATCGATTGCCTCCTGCATTGTCATGTCAAAGTCAACTACGTTACTGATAATCTGTGTTACTGTTGTGATAATCTTTGTTGCGCCTGGGGATCCCAGTACCATGAACGGTGAGCCGTCTTCTTTCAGTACAACGGTTGGGCTCATGGAGCTTAACGGAACTTTTCCGCCTGCAATTGCATTTGGAGATTCCGGATTTGCGGAGAAATCATCCATCTCATTGTTTAATACAAAGCCGTATCCGTCCGGAATAATCTTTGCTCCGAAGAGGCCGTTTACGGTCTGTGTCACGGAAACCATGTTGCCTTCTGCGTCTGCCACTGAGAAGTGTGTGGTATCTTCATGCTCATACTGCCATGGGCTGATCTGCTCATATTTGCTTGCAACGGCCGGGTCAATCTGTGCAGCCAGTTCTTTTGCACGCTTTTTAGAGAGAATTCCGTTGACAGGAACTTCTACGTAGTCAGGGTCACCCATGAATTCTTCACGATCGTGGAAGCACATTTTGAACGCCTCGGTCATAACATGAAGCTTCTCCGGGGAGTCGAATCCCATGGCAGCAATATCAAAGTTTTCCATGATGTTCAGCGCTTCGATTACATGTGTGCCACCTGAAGACGGAAGCGGGGAAGAAATAATCTTGTATCCGCGGTATGTACCGGTTACGGGTTCCATAACCTTAACTTCATAGTCTGCCAGATCCTGCATTGTGAAGAGGCCGCCGTATTTATTAACCGTATCAACCATCTTCTGTGCGATTGCACCTGTATAGAATGCGTCTGCGCCGCCATCGGAAATTGCTTTCAGTGTCTTTGCCAGATTCGGGTTTTTAAATGTATCCCCAACCTGGTAGTTTAATCCGTCTTCGTTCAGGTAAACATTACCGAACTCAGGATAATTTACCATGGCGTCATAGGAACCGAACATATCGTTGTAAAGTGTCGGTGTTACGATGTAACCTTCCTCGGCCAGTTTAACGGACGGCGCAATAACATCTGCCCAGGTCACGTTGCCGGAACCGTATTTCTCAAATGCATATTCCATTCCTTTTACATTGCCCGGAATTCCGACTGCTTTTCCACCAATGGCTTTCTGGTTGCCGATTACATTGCCTTCGGCATCTACCTGCCACATATCCGGTGTCGCTGCCGCCGGTGCTTTTTCACGGAAGTTTACGAAAACATCTTCTCCGTCGGCGCTGTGAATTGTCATGAATCCGCCTCCGCCGATACCGGATGAGTTAGGCTCCGTAACGCCCAGAGCAAAGGATACGGCTACTGCTGCGTCAACCGCGTTTCCGCCTGCTTTCAGAACTTCGAGGCCTGCTTTGGACGCCTCATATTTACCGGATGAAACAACGGCTGTCTTGCCTTCCGCCCCTCTGCCTTCCAGGGTCAGATTGCCGTTTTCATCCCAGAGATACCATCCTTCTCCGTCAGTCACCCGGTTTCCCGCAGAAGATGCTTCACCCTCTTCGGTTCCTGTCGTCTCGGCCGCCGATTCCGCCGGCTGTGTCTCTGCTGCACTTTCGGCCTGCGTTGAAGCTGTCTGCCCGCCGGAGCATCCTGTCATGGCCGCCATCAGGGCTGCCATTGAGAGGGCAATAAGTTTTTTTGACTTTCTCATAAATTTCCTCCTTTTCCTGTTCCCATTAAAAAGTTGATAAGGTTATGATAACCACGCGAAACTGTTTTGTCTATTTTTTCCCATTTTTCTCGCAAACGGATGGGAAATTTGTTCAAGTTTTACTTTTAGTTGATTGGGAGGACGCGATGGGATGGGGAGAGTGATGGTGAGGGGGAGATTACGAGTCTTCAGTCCCCCAGATGGGAGTCATTGAGGGGGCTTCCGGGTTGGGACAAGTGTCATGGAGGTGGAGGCGGGATTGGTTTTCTTTTTTTCTCATATTTCTCTCTAACGGTTAGGTCGGTTCTTTTTGATTTTTGGGGATTTTGCTGATATGATGGAAGGAATAGGGGATGCAATGTGGCAGGGGGTGTGATGATGAGAGTTTTTGTAGGATTTTTTACGGTTATGATTTTGTATTTTGTGATTGAAAACCGGATTAACCGCGCATGTCTGTCTTCTTTTAAGGCTGTGATTCATGTTAATGGAATCCGTGGGAAGACTTCTACCTGCCGGTATATTGACTCCGCGTTGAGAAGCAGATATAAGGTTTTTACTAAGACGACCGGCACCGATGCGATGATGATTCATTCGGATGGGCGGGAGACTCCCGTCAGGCGGCTGGGGCCTGCTAATATCCATGAGCAGCTTCGCATTATCCGGCTGGCCCGCAGGGAGGGGGCGGAGATTCTCGTCCTGGAATGTATGGCCGTTAACCCGGAACTTCAGAAGATTGCACAGGAACAGATCGTGAGGAGTAATATCACGGTAATTACCAATGTCCGATACGACCATATTTTTGAAATGGGGGACACGCTTGAGGAGATAGCCCTTTCTCTGTCCTCTACGATTCCGGAACATGGGACGCTTTATACGGCCGATAAGAACGCTGCCGCCATGTTTGAGGAAAAATGCAGGGAACGTGACTGCCGGCTGGTCTTCTGTCTTTCCGGTTCCGTGGCAGAGGAGAATATCTCGATTGCCAGGGAGGTTTCCGCCTCTCTCGGGATCACGCAGGAGGAATTTGCAGAGAGCCTCTCTAATGTGAAAGAAGACTTTGGAACGAAACGGATTTACCCGATTACAAACAGAAACGGGGGAGTTTTCCACTTTCTCAACCTTTTTTCCGCCAATGATCCACAATCCACCAGAAATAATGTGGAGGATGTGGGAAGCGGATACTCCGGTATCTATTTTCTCTATAATCACAGAGAGGACAGACCCGACCGTGCCCTCCTGTTTGCCAGGTATTTTTTTCCGCACTACAAAAATTCGCCCGTATTCCTGACCGGAAAAGGAGCCTTTCTTCCAAAGCGCCTTTTCTCCAAAGCTGGGCTGACCGATCTCAGGGTAACTCCCAATTACCGGGACTGCCTTGATTTACCGGCCGGGTCCCTGCTCATCGGGATCGGCAATATTAAAGGGCCCGGGTATGAGATGATAAAATCACTGGAAGAACAATCTTTAGAAGAGCGAGGTAGCCGCAATGAATGATATCCTTCTGTTGGGAATCTTTTTAAGTCTGCTGTTCACGGAACTGACCGATTTGTCTCCCGGCGGAATCATTGTTCCCGCCTATTTTGCCATGTATTCCTACGACTGGAAGCGCCTGCTCGGAACGGTAATCCTCTCTCTTCTGTGCATGGTCATCGTCCATTTCATGTCCAAATATATGATTCTGTACGGACGGAGGCGCTATGCCGTCTATGTTATGACAGGAGTTCTGCTCAAGTTTCTGGTTAGTTCCCTGGGCGCCGGAGCGGCATTTTCCATCGGCAGCCTCATTCCCGGAATCCTGGGCCGTGATATGGAGAAACAGGGCGTTCCAAAGACACTGACGGGTCTTGGAATCGTAACGCTGCTGACGCGCCTGATATACATAATCGTGAGATAGCCTTTTGCAGGCGCCCCAAACATGTGAGGTAGTATAATGAAACTGAAACAATACTGGCGTTTCCTGGTAGTATTCTTTTTTCTTCTCTGTTCCCTTCTCATTCTGGAGCAGACAAAAACACTGACAAAAAAAGAGAACGCCGCCGTGATGCTGGACGCTTCAACCCGGATGGAACGTGCTCTGTCCGCCCTGAAAGAAGAAAAACAAAAACGCGGATATCAAATTTCACCCATCGACGATCCGAATGCCACCGGTATGATAGGAGAAGCCTACACGGAAATCACCACCACCCTCGGCAGCCTGGAATCCAAGCGCTCAACGACAAATCCCAATACCGCCGCCATGGTGGTGGATATGCTGATACAGTGCGGCGTGAAACAGGGCGATACCGTCGCCGTAAACCTGTCCTCATCTTTTCCCTGCTTAAACATTGCCGTTCTCTGTGCCCTGGATGCCATGGACCTCAAAGGAGCGGTCATAAACTCGGTGGGCGCGTCCACCTACGGGGCGAACCTGCCCGATTTCACCTATCTGGACATGGAACATTTTCTGCTGGAACATGAGTATCTTTCCAATCACTCCTCTTATTTTTCCCTGGGAGGTCAGGATGATATCGGCAGGGAGATGCCGCAGGATATAAAAGATTCGATTGCAGCCAGGCTGTCCGGCTACGGTTACCGGTTCCTGTATTACGAAGATTTAGAAGAAAATATAAACGCAAGGATGTCCATCTACGAGGCCGGGGAACTACCGGTCTGCTTTATCAATGCCGGAGGCAATCTCATGTCCTTCGGAGGCGGCACCGAGATGGTTTCTGCGGCAAACGGCATCATCAGGCCCGGCAGGGCAGAGGTAAAAGGCCATGGTCTGATTCCTCTTTTCCTGAACAAAGAAGTCCCGGTTATTCATCTTCTGAACATGAAGGGACTGCTGCCGTCTTACGGTCTTCCCTTTGATCCCTCACCGGTTCCGGCTTCAGGGGAAGGCGGCGTATATGAAACCTGGCAGTATAACCTGCCCCTGGCTGTTGCTCTTCTGGCCGCCGGCCTGCTCCTTCTTGTCTGGGCTGCAAGACATTATCCCCACAGAAAAATACCCCTGTAGCTTCTGCCGCAGGGGTATTTACGTTCCACCTTAAATCCATCTGTACAGCGTCCTCGGCCGCCCCATATCCCCATAGGAATACTGTTGTTCCACCCTGCCTTCTTTTACCAGATACTGCAAATAGCGGTACAGGGTCTTCTTCTTAATCTGAGTGATATCCTCCAGCATATCGATATCCAGGAATTCCGTGATCCCCTTCATCCTGTCTTCTATCTTCTGAAGCGTCACCTTGCTGATTCCCTTGTCATAACTCTCATAATACTGGCTCTTCTCGTGATACTGGAGATGAACCTTGATTCTGGAAATCAAATCCACCGCCTTAACCGGCTTCAGGGAATAATCATCCGCTCCGGCGCTCATAAACCTGGATACGATATGTTCCTCCTCCTCAATCGTCAGTACGATAATCGGAACCTTGGGCAGTTTTTTACGGATCTCCTTCACTGCCGAAATCCCATCCACTCCCGGCATATGGTAATCTACCAGGATCAGGTCTATCTTTTCTTTCTTTATGTATTTCTCCGCCTCCTCATATCCGGCGGCCAGCAGAGGCCTCCATCCCTGAAAATTAAAAATCTGCTCCAATGTATAGAGGATGTCCCTGTTATCGTCAATTGCCAGAATTGTTTTCATACTCTCCATTCGGCTGCTCCCCCTTCCGTAAATAAATTACCACTTTCGTATAACGTCCCTTTTCACTTTCAACCTGCACCTCGCCCTTATGGTTCTCGATCACCTGTCTGACAAAGGGGAGCCCCAGTCCGGTGGACTGCTTTTCCGAATATCCCAATTCCCAGATATGCTCTATCTTCCGAGGCTCAATGCCTGTCCCGTTATCGGCCACTGTTATGCAGACAAACTCCTCCTGCTCCTCCACGGTGAGACGGATCTTTCCCGTTTCCTTGTTCACCGCATTGAAAGCATTGGTAATCAGATTGATCACCGCTCTGGACAGGCGGATTTTATTACCCGTTATCACGGTTTCCGGACAGCCTATTTCATACTCCAGTATTTCCCTGGGCACCTGAATGGAGACCTGGGCTAAAACCATCTTCATCAACTCATCCACCGTCATCGGCGAGTGCCTGTTTTCGTACAGGATTTCCGAAATCATCATGCTCATCGAAGTCAGGGAAGAGGAAATCTTCTTGAAATACTCCTGTATCAGTTCATCTTTCTCCATCATCTCCGCAAGGCTGACCAGCCCCTGGACAATTGTGAGAGGTGTTTTTAAATCGTGGACAAGGCTCTGGACTTCACTTGAATTTCTCATCTTCAATGCCTCTATCTGGGTATGGTACAGCTCTTTTTCCACCTGTCTCGTCTTCTCATTCGAAATTTTCAGTTTATGCTCCTTATAGAGAAGCTGTACCTGGATCAGCGATGTATACAGAAAAGAGAGAAACATACTCATGGCGAAAACGGTGAGCAGATTTTTCTCCTCCATGATTCCGGCAGCAATCTTCACATCCATGGAAATCTCACCGCGGCCGAACCCATAATCGGACAAATGGGGGATTACATCCAGCCACTGGATACTCATCAGGAGGGATGCTACAATAAGCAGCTTATTGAGCATACTGACGGAAAACAGGTTCATATAAGACAGCATAAGGACAAAACCGATCAGAATAAGAGCCGGTATTCCAAGGTCATACCGGATTCCATATATCCTGTAGATTACGTCGTAAATCAATACGATCAGAGACAGCGTAAAAACAACATTAAATGCAAACCGCTTTTTCCCGTACAGATACACATGCACCGATTCATTAATCAGGAATGCTCCCAGGTAGTGGGGAACTGCACGGACTACATTCATCATAACAAGTTTAAGCGCCGCAATAATGAGGAAACTGGCCCTGTCGTTCATCATTCCAAAGCGAAGTGATTCATAGATGCCAAGCTGCTCCTCCATAATGAGCGCGGGTCCCACCACGCCCAGAAGAGCCAGGACACAGCCCTGGATAAATAATCTCGAATTATACTGGATTGCCACTTTCTTTTCCATACCCATCCCCGCCTTTGTTCACGCACACCGGTCCGACGCCTCTCCCCCAACAGAAGCATCTCTTGCTGATAGTATATAATATTGCCGGTGTTTTTTCAATTCCTATACAAAAAGCCCTGCCGCAGTCTACTGTGCGGCAGGACTCATATTCTTCTGAAAATATCGTTTTATTCTTTTATATCCACACGGTCCGGGCAGTTGTATCCGCTCTTTGCTTTCATTCCAAAGGGCATGTTCCCGATATTGGCTGCATGTGGTCTGTAACCTATTCCCACTTCATCACATCCCAGACATCCTGTGTTTCCAGTCCCAGTTTCCATCCTGAAACACCGGCCAGATCATACTTCTTAACCAGATCCATCTTAAGTCCCAGTGATTTGGCGTCCTCCATCCAGAGGTAATTCATTCCGTCCTCCGTCTTTACTTCGCCGTAATACTGCCCCACCGTATCGTCCCAGGTAAGCTCCATCGCGTTGTCCTCGGCCCACTTCTTTGCAGACCCCATTCCCATCGCCTTTGATGAAAGTTTCCCGTCCTTCTCCGTCCAGAGACGTGTGTAGAACGGAACTCCGTTGATTACCTTCTCCTTCGGTACCAGATCCAGGGTATTCCTGATTCCCGACTCAACATAGCCGAGAGAAGCGACAGAACCGGCGTCTCCGCCCGCATAGTGCTCGTCATAGCCCATAATTATCACATAGTCGGCCATGATTCCCTGCTCCCTGCGGTTGTAAAAACGGTTATACGGAGCCGGTACGTAATTGTCCACGGACAATACCAGCCCTTTCTTCCTGCAGGATACGGACAGCTCCCTGATAAACTGAATATAATGGACTCCGGCCGCCTCTTTCAGGCTCTCAAAATCCAGGTTGATTCCGTCAAAACCATAGGTGTCGGCTTCATCCATCAGACTGCTGATCAGCTTCTTCCTGACGGAAGTTTTAGACAGCAGCTCCTCGGACTGTACATTTTTGCTTATTTCACGGCTGAAATTATCCACTACGGCCCAGACCTGAAGTCCCATCGCATGAGCCTTTTCCACATAGCTTTTGCTGGCCAGGGATTCATAATTCCCTTCATTATCGCTCAGTGTAAACCAGGTCGGGGCGATTACATTCACGCCCTTAGTGGAGGCTATCAGCTCTTCCATTGCATTGTTGGCGGCATCGATTGTCACCTGATGCCAGACCATGCTGATCTTTTCATCCAGTGATATATTCGTGTATTCCGGAGCCACAAATGTGCTGACCGGAGTCTCTTCATGAAGATTCTCGAGTTTTCTGTTCTCCACATATCCGATATGGCCGTCCTGCGTCATGACTTTAGCCCACTTATCCATGGTTTCCAGAACCACAACGCTCTCGTCCTTAACAATCTCCGTGATGATCGGGCTCTTTACTCCGCCCTTGATCCGGAGCTTTCCATTCCGTCTGACGGCAGCAATCGGAACAGGCGACCAGGTATTCTCAACGTAAATACGCTTCTGATCCCCGCTGTCATAGACATTCACCCGGATGTCCGTATAGTTCAGGATAAGTCCCAGCGCCAGATAGACATTGTCATTCTTCTCCAGCAGGATCTTCTTACCTCCCGTACCGTCCGTCTCCGCATTCGCTGTGACTACTTCTTCCGGAAGGGCATAGACCAGCAGTTTCTCCCGGTCATCCCAGTAAAAACGCTCGTTCAGATTGGCATTTACCCAGTCTATGGGCAGATAAGTCTGTCCGTCCTCGTAAATCCCTCTGATTTCCTGCTTCCCGTAATTCAGGAAAACAGAAACCTCATCTTCCTTCCCGTTATATAACCGGCTCAAATCGGCCCTCTCATTGGTAGGCATATATCGTTTATAGCCATAAACTCCGGCTGCACATACCACCAGGAGCAAAAGCACCGAAAACAGGGCTTTAAGCGGCGATCTTCTTCTCTTCATCTCATCCTCCGGCATCCAATCATGTCTTTATATTACTATCATTAATACAGCTAGTATATCACACCTTTTCCGGGTATTGTTGAATTTTTTCTTACGTTTCTGTATGATCGGGCAATTCAGTTTCTTCCGTCTGTCCTCCTGTTTTATTTATAATAAACCCTGTCAAAGCGAATTTCCATCAGCCGGCCGGTATCGGCGCCGATATAATCTCCCATATAAAATGAGCCGTCTTCTTTCAGTTCAAAAATTTTGTCGTATTCTTCGGGCGGACACTCTTTGCCGTCTATCAGGATCGGGATTCCCCTCTCCCTGTACTTCTTTAAACCTTCCACAAATATACGCTGCTGTTCTTTTTCCCGCCTTTCTTTCTCAAGCTGCCTTTTCTCTCTTTCGTTCATCGCTACCCCTCGAATCTCCGGGGACGGGATCCTGGGCGGTGTAAGGCCCGCTCTGCGGGCCTTGCACATCATCCTGTCAGAGACCTCAGGAAAGTATATTGTGATATATCAGTTCCCATCCCACTGGTATTTCAGGAATCTCCCAAAGAAAGCCATAACTTCTCCGGTAATCGTAAACGCATCCGGCTGCCAGGGAATACGGTTGACGCGGACCTTCAGACACCGCTTGATCATATCTGCAGTCTCTTCATTTCCAAAAGCCGAAAAATATTCCCAGCCGCAGTCACGCCTTGTCCGGGAAATCTGCTCCGTAAATGCCTCCAGCTTCCATTCACTGAAAGCTCCGAGCAGAAACTTTCGGTCACATCTCGAAAAGTCTTCTTCGATTCCGTCACCATATACTCCAAAATCCAGAATCACCGTGTTGAACCCCTGCTGCTGACATTCCAGCAGTTCTTTTCTGCCGGCTTTATTATAATAAGAGACTCCATAGGTAATAAACGTCTGATTCTGTCTATTTGTGACAGTTTTTGTCGAATAAATTTTCTGTATTCTGCCCAGATCGCCGCTGCCGTTCCACTCTAAAACCGCGGCCTTCCCGGCTGAGATTCCTGTCAGATAATTAGCGAGAAGAATGGAAAAATGGGTTACCCCAACGCAGCGGCTGCTTCCGGCAACCCCAATGAGCTCCGTCCTGCGGCGCTCTGTCACTATCTGTCTTTTATTCCGTCCGCCCCTGCGGGGATATGGAAAAATCTTGTAATCACTTTCCATACCGCACTTTTCCTCTCTCTCTTTCCTGTGCGTTCTTCCGCCAGTTTTATTATTCTTTGCCCGCCTTTTGTGCCGCCGGCCACCGCTTCAAAAAAGCGTCCGAAGTTTGCATCCTCAGGTGCCGTAAAGCAGGGCATTCTGTAAAATGTGAGTCTTGCGATATCTTCCGGCAGTACGATATCCGTTCCGGAAGAAATATGATTAAAAATGACACGCAGATTTGAATTCTGCGCCAGATAACGGATCGCCGTTATGGACTTCCCAAGTTCCCACCACTTTCCGCCGCAAACGAGAATGAGAAGATCGCACTCCTCCTCAGAAACCGACTGGAGTTCGGTTCCAAAGTCCCCGACCACGGCGTCATATTCAGGCAGTTCCAGCCTGACGCGGCTTCCGTACCTCGGCTTCAGCTCCCAGTTTCCCAAATGATAGATTCCATACTGGTCCGGGCTTTTATCCAGATACCCTGCCATCGATGACACGGCTCCGGAGTCATTGTTCTCCTGGTACAGATTTGAGATTCCTTTTTTTGTCAGATACGACGATACGCTTAAAGATACATGGGTTGCTCCCATGCCGTGACTGCTGCATGCTACAGCAATTCTGAGAAGTGACATTTGCTTTTCTTTGAAAACACCCTGTTTTAATTCCATAAGATCTGTGAGCACCTGGCCGACATCCCCGTAACGTTTCTTTCTGTCCCGGTTCATACACCGCCCTGTTATGGCCTCCAGCCTCTCTTCCCATCCTGCTTTGGCCGCTTTCCCGTCCTTATCCTCAGACACTTCGTCCCTGGATGGAGTACCTCCGTAAACGTCCGGCAGTCTTCCTTTCCACATATAGTAAAGGAGAGCGCCAATGGCGTAGATATCGGTCCGTACATCCACAGGCCCGTCCATATATTGTTCCGGAGCGGCAAAACCCGGCGTTCCGTAACGCCTTTCGGGCATTGCAGACTGGGCAGACGAAACGGCCTGATCAAAATCGATCAGCTTCAGTGTTCCTTTGCAGATTAAAATATTATGGGGCTGTAGATCTAAATACAAAATTGGATTGGGTTTAAATGAATGCAGATACTCTATGATTCGACAAAGTTCCGTTCCGTATAAAACGAGCTTTGTCCCTGTCAGACTGCCCTGCCGGTCAACAAGGGCATATAAGGACTCA
>CATWBR010000049.1 GCA_958349075.1 uncultured Clostridium sp. | reverse complement strand
ATTTATAAACAATTACTAGCGTAGAGTTTTGAAGTCCATTCCGGCATCATTGATATGCCGGCTGCCGGATTCTGTCAGATGGATTCCGCTGCGTCCTCTGCTGCGGGTGATGTAGCCGGAATCCAGAAGAGTTTTGATAAAATGTTCCATTTGTTTCTGGCTGGTTGTAAAGCCTCTCTTCTCCATTTCCGTGATAAGCCCGGTCCGTCCGATGGTCTGTTTAAGTCCGTTAAAGGCGCGGACAATTTCCAGAATCTGCCCGGCAATGCGGGCGGGGGAGGAGGCGTCCGCAGGGCTGCAGGAAATCTCCGGTTCCTCGGGGTCAGGAAGGCATTCCAGATTTCCCATCAACTGGTAATAACTCGCCGCGTTGCGGAGCTCTCTGACATTGCCCGGCCACCGGTAGGAAAGCAGGCGGCTTTTTATGTGCGGTTCAAACTTCTTCATTTCCATACCGGCAAGAGAAGAGAAGAGCGGGAGAATGTCCTCCTTTCTCATGCGGAGAGGAGGCAGTGAAAGGGGAAACACATTCAGACGGAAAAAGAGATCCTCCCGAAACTTTTTTTCTTTTGTCAGTTCCGGTAAATTACAGTTGGTTGCGGTTAAAACACGTACATTGATATTGATGGCGCCTCCGCCTCCGATGCGCACAATCTGCTGTTCCTGGAGCACACGGAGAAGCCGGGACTGAAGGGAATAGGGCATGTCACCGATTTCATCCAGAAACAGGGTACCGCCGTCGGCCTGCTCAAAGAGCCCCATTTTACCTCCGCGTCGGGCTCCCGTAAATGCACCCTCTTCGTATCCGAATAATTCGCTTTCCAGGAGGCTTTCGGGGAGAGCGGCGCAGTTTACCGCTACGAACGGGCTGCTTTTCCTGGTCGAATAGTTGTGGATGGCCTGGGCGAAGAGTTCTTTCCCTGTACCGGTTTCACCCGTGATTAATACGGTGTAATCGCTGGCCGCCACCTTTTTTGCAAGCGTGATGCAGTGTTCCATTGCAGGGCTTTTATATATAATATCATCAAAATAATACCTGGCCGACAATCCCTGGTTGCGCAGCCGGCGGCTCAACTCGCTTCCGCTTTTTCTGATCTGGGAAGCGGATTCAAAGGTAAGGCAATAGCCGGAAACCTGCCCCATCGTGTGCAGGGGGATACGGCTAATCATAAAGGAACTGCCACCCAGGGTGAAGAGATCATCCGTAAAAGAGGAAGAGGTTAATTGCTCAGCGATATCGGCAGGAAGGCAGAGAGAGAGCTTAAGATGGTTCCCCGGAGCTTTTTCCAGAATCCGTTCTGCCGCGGTATTCCAATAGCTGATATGATACTGGGCATCGGTAACGAGAATCCCCGACTTCTGGAGACTCAGAATTTGAGTCAGCGTTTCACTGAGCATGTAACTTTGGATATAGCGCTTCTTAATGCCAGTATGCAGTTCGAGCTTGTTTTCAGAGTAACGGATCAGCGCCTGGCTGATGGAGTCTGAACTGAGGTTTAAAAGGGGGAGCATATCCAGGAAGGTCTGCATGTCCAGTCGGCGGTCGCCGATGTCGATGATATTGGGAATCGCCGAAGGGACCATCCGTGCCTCTCCGGGAGTGACGGCAAACTGAATATCGGAAAAGTCCGCCTCCTTATCCAGGTAGGGAATCAGTTCCAGATGGGCGATTCCAAGCTGGCAGAGCATGGCCACCGTATCGGCCGTGGTCTCACGGGAATCATTCACCACCAAAACACGCGAGTCCGGCGGAATATCGTAGAGCTGGTAGACGGCGTCCTCTGATATGGTACGGGTTACGAGAACCACCTTACCGGGATCCGGCAGATGATTTTGAAGACGTTTCATAATTCCCGGACGCATAATGAGGATGACATCACTGTTTAACTGTTCATTTTCTTTTAGTTCACTGCTGTATATTACGGATATTTCGACGGCATCGCCGAACACAAGCCTCAGATCCCGGGTGAGATTGGGAACCAGACTTGGTGACACCGGTGCGGTAAAGACGATAGATATTTTTTTCTTCATGGTAATTCCCTTTTTTCAATGAAAATTCACAGTATCTTCCGTAGTCCCTATGCAAGCTCTGTTTCTGTGATACATTTGACAGTAACCGGCTTTAATAAAATTAAGCTACACTGATTGTATCATGAGAATGAAAGCGAGGGAAGTCCGGAAAATGCAGAAGGGAACGACGGACGGTGAGCCTTTGGTCCCTGTATAACCGGTCCGGAGAAATTTATTGTGTCAGGATTCCTCCTCCGTGTCAAAATTCCAATGGCCCAAAGGCTCATGCGTCAATTTTCCTATCTTACCGTCTCATGCTGTTCCAACGGTTTCACATGAATATTACTCCTGTATTCCGTTTCGGCCCAGTTGATGGTTTCTGCAATATAGGCTTCCGGATTCAGTGTCACACCATCCAGCATAAAGTCCTTGAATTTCTGATACCCAGCCCTGTCAATCAGATGGCCGCCGTGAAGGTAGACGGGTTTTCCGCCCAGGACCCATTCGGAGAACTTCGGCCAGTTGCCCATGATGGCCAGTACGCTTTCTTCCGTCAGCCAGTTGGCAAACATTTTCCCCATTCGGGGATACTGCTTACCTGTTCTTCCGCCGATAACAATCTTATAAAAATCTTTATCGGGACGCCGCCATGCCCCGGCCGGACAGGCGATGACGCATTCTCCGCAGCCCACGCAGCAGCAGGGATCTTTATCAACCTTCCCTTTGTCGTTCAGTGAGAGAACCCGGGTTGCCGCTCCTTTGCATTTGTCGACGCAGGCTCCGCAGCCGATGCACCGGTCGATATCATAAACCGGCTTCGTGCAGCCGATGATTCCAAAATCCTGGAAATGGCCCTTGGCACAGTCATTGGGACATCCCGCTATGGATACTTTGATATGGTATGGGTTGGGATAGATTATTTTTTCAATCTTATGGGCCATTTCCTGCGTATTCACATTCCCCTTAATACAATGGATGCCTCCGATGCAGGCCATGATATTTCTGGGTCCGATAAAGGGATAGCCATTTGACGTATCCATCTCCACATCGCACATATCACATTCAACCGCGTCCAGATAGGGACGTATGTATTCATTCACCGCCGGGATATTCTCGGCTTTGATGCCCGGAACGTTTAAGGTCTGCCGCATTCCCAGGTGGAATGAACCGTTGCCCCAGGTGCTGCATACGTGACTGACAAGATCCAGCCATTTTGCATCGATGACCGCCCCCGGCACGCGAAGCTGCAGCATGAACTCACCTGCAATCTTGGATTGACGGAAACAATTATTTCTCAATTTACCTATATTGATATCGCTCACCGCAATTTACCTCCTAATCTACCAGCTTTTTGCCAATCGTGTAATTAAATACAGGGCCGTCCAAACAGACATAAGTTTCGTCAATTCTGCAGTGTCCGCATTTACCGATGGCACAGGACATTTTCCGCTCAAAAGACATCCAGATTTTATTCTCAGGAACCCCGTTATCCAGCAGGCTTTTGGCTGCGAACTTCATCATAATGGGAGGCCCCACCACAAGACATTCGTAATTTTCTCCGAAAGATTCAAAGGGGATATCCTTCACAAAAGCGGTGACCATTCCCTTGTTCCAGCCGGGATAATCCTCATTGTCAAGTGTGCGGATGACATGGAAATTCGGCGCTGTTTTCCATTGTTCTATCTCATCCGTAAACAGGATACTCTGTGAATTCTTAAAACCGAGGATTAAATAGATTTCCTCTGCATAGTCAGGATCAGAGTAAAGCCGGCTAATCAGGCTCTTAACCGGTGAAACGCCTGTTCCGCCTGCGATAATCACAACATTTTTTCCTCTTAGCTGTTCCGTCGGCCAGCCGTTGCCGTAGCATCCTCTGACAAAAATGGTGCCGCCCTTCTTTAAACCGAAAAGTTCGTCCGTTACCTTTCCGACCTTTCGGATCGTAAAGTCGGCGTATCCGTCGCCAAAGCCGCTGATCGAGATGGGAGCCTCACCGATTTTAGGCAGGGAAAGCTGCATGAATTGCCCGTGCCTGATGGGGAGTTCATTTTCGATCCGGAAGGTCCATTCCGCTTCCGTCTGCTTAAAAATATCTATTATTCTATGTGCCTGTGGTTTCAACGGGTTATTAAGCATGGCTGACTTCCTCCTTTTGCTTTATTTCTTCGATTGCCTTTGACAGCTTATTCAGTGTTTCAGGATATCCGATGAGCTGCGGACACCTGGCCGAACATCTTCCGCAGCCCACACACATCGGGCCGGTTTGGAACCGTGCGTTATGTCCGTATACTTTATGTAAGATTTTATAGCGGTATTTTTCGGAAATTTTGTGTCTGAAACAAGCGCCTCCGGCCATACGGTCAAACCCGTCCACCATACAGGAAGAGCAGGTCCTTCTTCTTTCACCGGCTTTACCGTTCTGCGTATAAATGATATCTGTGGTTTCGAAACACGTACAGGTGCTGCAGGCTACGGTACAGGCCCCGCAGGCGATACATCTGGCGTCGAATTCCTCCCACATCGGATGCTCCTTTAATTGATTGGCCATATCGAGAGATTCAATCACCGGAAAGTCGACTTTTAATTTATTTTCCATCGGGAAGGTGATTTCGTAATCGGCTTCCTCACATCCTGCAAAATAATCGCCGAAGCTATCATCCTTTACCTCAATGTAAGCCCCTTCTTCGCCAAAGGAAAATGCAATGGAATGCATGTCTGTGACATTGGAACCCACGCTGCAGCAGAAGCAGCCGTCAAATTCCTCTGGACATTCCATCAGAGCGAACTTTACCTTTTTCCTTCTTCTCTGATAGAAAGGATCCGGGATATCGCCGTTCCCGAGGTAAATCTGGTCCTGAATTTTTACTGCATTAATATCGCAGGCTCTTCCGAAAATGAGAAAATCTCTTGTTTCCTCCGGCTTGCTTTCCCGGAACTCGTCCTCGGTAAAATAAAACAGGGTCTGTGTAATCGGTGTGATTACCTCTTTCATTGCATAAGTGGATCTCTCGCGGAATTCAATCTCTTCATACCGTTCAATCTCCTTGTAAAGAATAGAGTCCTGTCCGGCATATCTCCCTCCTGAGGGAATTCTGACAGGCGCAAAAATAGCATATTTTTCTTTCAGGACATCAAAAAGTTTATTTATGTCTGCTGTTTTGAGCTGATAGGTTTTTGAGCTTCTCATTTCGTCTACTTCCTTTCTGTTTTTGCCCTGTGGGCTGAAGTGCAACGGCTATGTAGAATTTAGCTGGTAATAACGGCTGTTCTAAGTTTATTATAGAGCTTGCCCTGTCATTCGTAAAATGCTAAACTTGTTATAAACTCATAGCAAATCATCTATGCATTGCGGGAATGTACAAAGGAGAAGTGATTATGACAATCCGTGATTTTGAGATTTTTATCGCCGTGGCAGAAACCGGGCAGATGGGGACTGCATCCAGAAAGCTGTATATTACGCAGCCAACGGTCAGCCATGCGATTATGCAGATAGAAAAAGAATATCATGTCAAATTATTTGAACGGCTTTCCAAGAAACTTTACATAACGGAAACAGGCCGTGAATTCCTGGAATATGCCAGGCATATTACTACTACCTATCAGGAGCTGGAACAGTTTTTGTACCATGCATCCAGCCAGCAGTGTATCCATGTGGGCGCGTCGCTGACCGTGGGAAGCTATTTCCTGAGTGATATCATCACCGGATACGAGGCGGAAACCCCAAATGTGAGTATACGGGTTTACATTGATAATTCGATGAATATCATCCGTAAGATCTCCGAAGGAATACTGGACGTCGCTGTGATTGAGGGAAAAGTCAAGACGAAAAATGTGATATTTAAAGATGTATTCGAGGATGAAATGGTCCTGATCTGCGGTAAGACTCATCCGTTTGCCGGCATGTCTTCTGTAAATCTTACCGATTTGGCGGGAAAAGATTTCGTACTGAGGGAAGAAGGTTCGGGCACCAGGGAATTTTTCACTGATTTGATGGAAGAAAGAGGGATTTCGTTTATCGAAAAATGGATCTGCCACAGCTCGGACTCGATTATTAATATCGTTGCCTCGGGGCAGGGAGTTTCGATTCTTTCCAAGTCACTGCTGAGGCATCATGAGGAGGTCAATCAGATTATCATCAATGACTTTACACTGAAAAGAAGCTTTAAAATCGTCTACCATAAAGATAAATTCCTTTCTTCCGGACTGAAAAAACTGATCGCAGATATTGAAAACAAGTTTCACGGCAATGAATGGCGGCAATCCGGCTCCGACTGATTCTGAGCCAGGCACGGGGAGGAGGGAGCGGGACGGAAGGCACGGGATGCCCGGTACGCCGGCCGGCGTCATAAAATCGTAAGGAAGCCTTTGCCTTTAGACGCTTGAAACCGCCTTACGAATGCATTATACTGGAAAATATGCAGCATGGATCACGTGGCCGGAGTCGTTCCGGCTCTTATAAGGAGACAAATTAATGAATCGTAAAAACATATCGGGAAACAAAGAAGGAATCATAAACGGATACATATCGGATGATAATCATAACAGCAATGGGCTCAGCGGCGGCCTGACATGCAGGGGAAGACGCGCACCGGGAACAAAACTTAAGTGGACGGCAGCTCTCGTAACCGCCATGCTGCTTGCCGGTTCGGCCCAGACGGTTTTTGCCGGAGATACCGTTTATGTAAACTGCGACGTACTCAGGTGCCGTTCGTCGGAGGAAATTAAAGACGGCAATATCGTGACTAACTTCTATTATGGCGATAAGCTGGAGCGTGTCGGCTCCGACGGGGAGTGGACCGCGATTCTCGTGAATGGCCAGAAGCGTTATGTCGCATCGGCATACCTGAGTACGTCACAGCCGGCTAAGAAGGCGGCGGCACAGAACAACAACACATCGGGGCAGAGCGGCACAACTAACTCTGGAGCCTCTGATTCCACAGTCGCAGGAACCGAGATAGGTCTGTCTGCAAGCTATAAATATGCGGATTTTTCAAAAATCAACAGCGGAAAGGCCATCCTCTATAAGAGCACGGCGGCTTCCAGAAAGAATAAGACGGTCTGCGTCAATGCGGGACATGGAACCAAGGGAGGCGGCAGCGTGAAGACCCTCTGCCACCCGGACGGAACCGCGAAAGTGACGGGCGGCACGACCAGCGCCGGCGCAACCACGGCCGTTGCTGTTTCCAGCGGCATGACTTTTGCCGACGGGACGGCAGAGAGCAAGGTGACTCTGGCGATGGCGAAGATCTTAAAAGACCGCCTTCTTGCACAGGGATATGATGTGCTGATGATCCGCGAAACGGAGGATGTGCAGCTCGATAATATTGCGAGGACCGTAATTGCCAATAACAATGCGGACTGCCATATTGCACTGCACTGGGATTCTACCAGCAGCAATAAGGGATGCTTTTTCATGAGCGTTCCAAATAATGCCTCTTACCGGGCCATGGAGCCGGTGGCGTCCTACTGGCAGCAGCACAACAAGCTGGGCGAATCGCTGATAACGGGGCTGAAAGGCGCCGGTAACAAGATTTTCTCCGGCGGAAGCATGGAGATGGATCTGACACAGACTTCCTTCTCCACCATTCCGAGTATTGATATCGAATTGGGTGACAAGGCGTCCAGCCATTCCACGGATACGCTGAACCAGCTCGCGGACGGACTGGTGTCGGGGGTAAACTCATTTTTTGGATTTTAAGTTATGGAAATGGCGGGAGAGATTAAATAAACCGAAGGCTCTGATTTAACCTCAAATTAAACAGAGAGCATCGTAAAATGCCTTAAGAAGATTGTCTTCTCCGGCAGGAACGATGCTCTTTTTTTGGTTTTTGTGTTAACATGGCGTTAAAGATTCCCCCGATTGTACGGAAATTTGTACAAAATGCTTAATTTTGTTGGATTTTACAACTAAATTTCTTTCCAAATGTTATTGCATTTCTTGGCTTGAAGTACCATAATATGGGAAAGCGAAGAAACAAGAGACCTTTTCCGGGAATCCGATAACAGGAAACCGGCGGAGGTTTTTTTTATTTCACAAAAAACAAGAGTTTCGGTGAAGTGAATAAAACCTGTTAAAAGAAGGATTCTTTTTGACGCGCTTCAAAAATATTCTCAAAGGGGAGGGATATAAGACGGACACACTTTCAAAGGCCCTGATGGAAGAACTGAACGCCAAAGTCGCATTTACTATACCCGTATTTGGAGGAATCCCGATTTACGAGTCCGTGGTGGCGACATGGTTTATCATGGCGGTTCTGGTTCTCCTTTCCATCATCTTTGTAAGGAATCTCAAGGTTGAGAACCCCGGGAAGCTTCAGTTGTTCCTGGAAACTTCAATTGGGTTCTTAAGGGATTTCTTCCTGGATCTGGTCGGGGAAGAAGGAAAAGGGTACATTCCTTATCTGATTTCAACGGCGCTTTTTATCGGCGTAGCCAATCTGATTGGCATCGCAGGTATCACACCGCCCACAAAGGATTTGAATGTAACTGCCGCACTGGCTGTTATCAGCATCGCGGTAATCGAGTATGCCGGGTTTCATAAGAAAGGCATGAAGGGATTCGTGAAGAGTTTTGCAGAACCGGTGGCGTTTATTCTGCCAATCAACATTATGGAGATTGCCATCCGTCCCGTGTCTCTGTGTATGCGGCTTTTCGGCAACGTACTGGGCTCATTCGTAGTAATGGAATTAATTAAGCTGGTGGCCCCGCTTATCGTGCCGATACCGTTCAGTTTTTATTTTGATATTTTTGACGGTCTGATTCAGGCGTATGTATTTGTCTTCCTGACCGCCCTGTTTATTAAGGAACAACTGGACTGACAACGGTCCGGACAAAGAGTAAAGAAAAACAAACAAAAAGGAGAGTATTATTATGACTACATTAATCGCAATCGGAGCAGCAGTTGCTGTACTTACAGGTATTGGAGCAGGCATTGGTATCGGTATCGCAACTTCTAAAGCAGTGGAAGCAATCGCAAGACAGCCTGAGGCCGAGAGTAAAATCAGCAAGGCATTACTTCTTGGATGCGCCCTGGCAGAGGCTACCGCTATTTACGGTTTCGTTATTGCCCTTGTTATTATCTTATTCTTAAAATAAATGTGAAAGGCAGGTGGGAGAAGTGTTACAGTTAAACTGGAGCCTTGTCTTTGAAATCATTAACCTGATTATCCTCTGTCTTCTACTTAAAAAATTTCTGATTAAACCTGTGACTGCGGTAATGGATAAAAGGCAGGCGGAGATTTCCGAGGGGCTTTTAAATGCCAGAAACAGCGAGGCTGAGGCAAATGAGCTTAAGGGCCGTTATGAAGATGCCCTTAAGGATGCCAGAAGCGAGTCCGGACGCATGATTGAAGAAGCGAAAAAGCGGGCACAGGAAGAATCGGATCGGATTCTTAAAGAGGCCGGTGATCAGGCGGCAGACATTATGAGGAAAGCAGAGAAGAATATCGAAAATGAAAGAGAAAAAACCATGGCTGACCTCCAGTCCCGCATTGCAGAGCTGGCTTTAAGCGCAGCCCGAAAAGTGGCCGGAAGCGCGCAGGGCGAGGCGGATGACTTAATTTTGTACGATCAGTTCCTGAGTAATGCAGCACCGGATGCAGTGATGAAACCCGATGGTAATGGCGAAAGCAGGTGAGAAATATGAGACAGACATCCGTTAATTATGCCCGCGTTCTGGCAGACCTGTCTGTTCCGGTGGAGGATTTAAGAGAGGCTGTGAAGCTGCTTAATGAGACACCTGCTATAAGACGGATTCTGGAAAGCCCGTTGGTTTCCCGGGAAAAGAAGGAGAAGGTGATTGACCGGATATTTCCGGAGCCTGTCAGAAATTTTCTGAAGGTGGCCTGTCTGCATGAAAAGACAGGACAAATTGAGGAAATTTTTGAATGCTATGAGGAATATTTAAGGCAGCAGGAAGGGATTATGAAGGTCCTGCTTACCTGCGTGACACCTCCTTCCAAAGAGCAGCTTCAGGGAATAGAAAAGTTTCTGTGCAGTAAATATCAGAAAAAAGACGTGATTTTTGAGATTAAAAAAGATCCGTCGCTGCTGGGCGGTTTTGTCCTGAAGGCCGGTGATTTTGAGTATGATTACAGCCTGGACGGACGGCTTAAGAGGCTTAAACAGCAATTGACGCGGAGGTGAGAAAAGTGAGTTCGATTAATTCAGATGAAATTATTTCCATACTGAAAGAAGAAATAGCAAATTATGACGATATATGCAGGGAGCAGGAGACGGGAACCGTTATATCGGTGGGCGACGGAATTGCCAGAATCTACGGCATGGATCACGCCATGTACGGCGAGGTCGTAACCTTTGAGTCGGGCCTCAAGGGAATGGTGCAGGATGTCCGCCAGGACAGCATCGGTTGTATCCTGTTCGGCAAGGATACCGGGGTCGGCGAGGGAACACGCGTTGCAAGAACCGGAAAGAAAGCCGGAATCCCGGTAGGGGATGCCTGTATCGGCCGTGTTATCGACGCCCTGGGGGCACCGATTGACGGCAAGGGCGAGATAAAGACGGACGACTACCGGCCCGTAGAACAGGAGGCTCCGGGAATTATCGACCGTCAGGCGGTCAACCAGCCCCTGGAAACAGGAATCCTGTCCATCGACTCCATGTTTCCCATAGGAAGGGGACAGAGGGAGCTTATCATCGGCGACCGTCAGACCGGTAAGACGTCGATTGCCACCGATACAATCCTGAACCAGAAGGGGAAGGATGTAATCTGTATTTACGTGGCAATCGGACAGAAGGCGTCCACCATTGCAAAACTGGTATCCACCTTTGAAAAATACGGAGCCATGGATTACACGACGGTTATGGCCTCCACGGCCAGTGACTGTGCGCCGCTCCAGTATATTGCGCCCTATGCGGGCACTGCTCTGGCGGAGTACTTTATGCACAAGGGAAAAGATGTGCTGATTGTATACGACGACCTGTCCAAACATGCGGTGGCATACCGCGCCCTGTCCTTGCTGTTAGGACGTTCACCGGGCCGTGAGGCCTATCCGGGCGACGTATTCTACCTGCATTCCAGGCTGCTGGAGCGTTCCAGCCGTCTGAGCGAGGCTCTGGGCGGAGGTTCCATCACGGCGCTTCCCATCATTGAGACGCAGGCCGGGGATGTGTCGGCCTATATTCCGACCAACGTAATCTCCATCACCGACGGCCAGATATTCCTGGAGAGCGATCTGTTTTTCGCAGGCATGAGGCCGGCCGTAAACGTGGGTCTTTCCGTATCGCGTGTCGGCGGAGCAGCCCAGTTTAAGGCAATGAAGAAGGCGTCGGGAAGTATCCGTATCGATCTGGCCCAGTACCGTGAGATGGAGGTGTTCACCCAGTTCAGTTCTGATCTGGATGCCGCGACAAAGGATCAGCTTCAGTACGGCAAATCGCTGATGGAGCTTTTGAAACAGCCGCTTTACCATCCTCTCAGCCTGCATGAACAGGTCATCACGCTGTGTGCGGCTACCCACAGGCTCTTTATGGATGTGGAAGTAAAAATGATTAAAGAGTTCCAGGAAGATATGCTCCGCTACTTTGAGCAAATCCATCCAGAGATTGTAAAAGAAATAGATGAGAAGAAAGAACTGCCGCAGGCTCTGACGGAGCGAATCGTAAAAGCGGCGGAGGAATATAAAGCTGACAGAGGCAGGTGATACAGATGGCAAGTATGAAAGAGATCCAGACCAGGATGAAGAGCATCCAGGATACGATGAAGATCACAAATGCCATGTACCTGATATCCTCCTCCAAGATGAAAAAGGCGAAGAAGACCCTGACGGATACGGAACCGTATTTCTTCGGCGTGCAGCGCGCGATGGACAGATTGCTCCGTCATCTTCCCGAAACAGAGAAGGAGAACCGGTATCTGGATCAGCGCCCGGAAATTCCGCCGGAAGAACGGAAATTCGGACTGATTGTGGTCACTGCGGATAAGGGCTTAAACGGCGCTTACAACCATAACATCATCAAGATGGCCGAGGAGAGGCTGAAGCTTCCGGGACATAGGAAACTGTATGTGCTGGGAGTTGTGGGACGGCAGTATTTCGGCAAGGTGAAGGGCGTGGACATGGACGGCAGCTTCAGGTATACGGTCCAGAAACCAACGATGCACCGGGCCAGAATGATATCCGAGACCATAGTGGACGGCTTCTTAAACAGGGAGCTGGATGAAGTGTTTATTCTGTTCACGGAGATGGTCAACTCGATGAAAGAGGAACCGAGGCTGAAACAGCTGCTTCCGCTTAAGAGGGCTGATTTTGAAACGTCCCAAATGCTCGCAGGGGTTATGCAGGAGAATATAAGCCTGTTCCCGTCTGCGGACGAAGTGATGGATAACATGGTGCCGAACTATCTGACCGGCATCATCTACGGCTGCCTGGTGGAGGCATACGCCAGCGAGCATAATGCCCGTATGATGGCAATGCGGTCTTCCACGGACAACGCGGGTGAGATGCTTAAAGAGCTGTCGATCCAGTATAACCGGGCCAGACAGGCGGCCATCACCCAGGAGATCACGGAAGTTGTCAGCGGCGCAAACGCGCAGAAAAGAAAGGGATAAATAGGGAGAAATATGGACACAGGCAGAATTATTCAGGTCATGGGACCTGTTGTGGATGTTTCGTTTGAAGGCGGTGTTCTGCCCCACTTGAGGGATGCCCTGAAAGTTCAAAACGGGGACAGAACCTGCATCATGGAGGCCGCCCAGCATATGGGAAATAATGTGGTCCGCTGCATTATGCTGGCCGCCAGTGAAGGCCTTCATAAAGATATGGAAGTAATTCCTACGGGACAGGGAATCAGCGTTCCGGTAGGAGATCATAACCTGGGACGTCTTTTCAATGTCCTGGGGGAGACAATCGACGGAGGCGAAGGGCTGGAGGACGAGGAACACTGGGTCATCCACCGGGATCCGCCGTCATTCGAGGACCAGAGCCCGGTCGTTGAGGTTCTGGAAACAGGGATTAAGGTAATCGATCTTCTGGCACCCTATGCAAAGGGCGGAAAAATCGGACTGTTCGGAGGAGCAGGCGTCGGCAAGACGGTCCTGATCCAGGAGCTGATTCAGAATATTGCCACGGAGCATGGCGGATATTCTATTTTCACCGGAGTAGGAGAGCGTTCCAGGGAAGGCAACGACCTCTGGGTTGAGATGAAGGAGTCGGGAGTGCTTGAGAAGACGGCTTTGGTATTCGGCCAGATGAACGAGCCGCCGGGAGCGCGTATGAGGGTTGCGGAAACCGGCCTTACGATGGCCGAGTACTTCCGTGATAAGGAGCATCAGGATGTACTTCTGTTTATTGATAATATTTTCCGTTTCGTCCAGGCAGGTTCCGAGGTTTCGGCTCTGCTGGGCCGTATGCCTTCGGCAGTAGGATACCAGCCGACGCTGGCCAATGAGATGGGAGAACTGCAGGAGAGAATTGCATCCACGAAGGAAGGTTCCGTAACAAGTGTCCAGGCGGTCTATGTCCCTGCGGACGATTTGACCGACCCGGCGCCTGCCACGACGTTTGCCCATCTGGATGCCACGACGGTACTTTCCAGGAAGATTGTGGAGCAGGGTATCTATCCTGCGGTTGATCCGCTGGAATCCACTTCGCGTATTCTTGAGGCGGAAGTAGTCGGGGAGGAGCATTATGAGACGGCCAGACGCGTTCAGGAGATCCTCCAGAAATACAAAGAGCTTCAGGATATTATTGCTATCCTTGGCATGGAAGAGCTTGCCGAGGAAGATAAGATAACGGTTTACAGAGCCAGAAAAGTCCAGAAATTCCTTTCACAGCCGTTCCATGTGGCGGAGACATTTACCGGTGTACCAGGAAAATTTGTGCCGCTTAAGGAGACTATTAAGGGATTCAGAATGATCCTGGAGGGTGAGATGGATGAGTATCCGGAGAACGCATTCTTCAACGTTGGTTCCATTGAGGATGTAAAGGCAAAAGCTGAGCAGGAGAAGACGGGAGGGCGGTAAGTATGGAACAGATATCCACATTCGGCCTAGAACTGTATTCCAGCACGCAGATGTTTTATAAAGGAAGGGCCCGTTTTATCAACCTTCCCGCAACAGACGGCGGGCATACCTTCCTCCCTCATCATGAGAACGTAATCATTGCTCTTGTACCGGGGACAACGACGATTATTACGGAGAACGGGGAGGAGATTACGGCCGTCACGGGGTCCGGATTTGCCGAGATGATCAATAACCGTGTCCAGGTTTTTGTCCATTCGGCAGAGCACCCCGATGAGATCGATATCAACAGGGCGAGAGAGGCCATGGAGCGCGCCGAAGAGCAGCTCCGACAGAAGCAGTCTATTGCGGAGTACCACAGAAGCAAGATGGAGCTGGCAAGGGCAATGTCCCGTATCAGCGCCGCCGGAAAGCGTAAGTAAGGGGCGTTTAAGAAAAAGCAGATATGAGAATATCTGCTTTTTCTTATATCCTGACACTGGGGATTTAATTGAGGAAGGAGAACGCCGCCGGGACGGCCGGAGGGCGGAATGGTGAGGGGAGACTATGAGTCTTCAGTCCCGTTTGGAGGTTGTCGCGGGTGGGGAATCCGGGCAGAAAAAGTTCCTACGGGAAACGCTTGCGCTCATTGGAGTACATAACAGTACTAAGGCGTCTGAGAAACGCCGCCTAAGTGCTGATGGACTCCCAGGTTCCCTGCGGAATCATTTTCTCCCTTCTTCCCCACGGGAAGGTGATCGCCCGGGACTGAAGACGCGCAGGTTATCGCCATTCCGCCCG
>CATWBR010000048.1 GCA_958349075.1 uncultured Clostridium sp. | reverse complement strand
AATTAAAAGAAAGAGAGGGAATGAATATGAAATACTTTTTAGACAGTGCAAAACTTGATGAGATCCAGTACGCCTACAATACCTTTGGAATTGACGGAGTGACGACAAACCCGAGGCATATTATGGTCAGCGGAAAACCGTTTATGACGGCGATTACCGATATAGCGGAATGGATTAAGTCCGAGGGAATCGAGGGCGTGGACAAGTTTCCGGTATCTGTAGAGATTAATCCTCACCTGGACGACGCGGACGAGATGGTGGAGATGGCTAAAAAGGTTTCTGCCATCAGCCCTAACTTCGTTATTAAGATTCCGGCCGTAGAGTCGGGTATCACGGCAGCCAGAAGACTGGAGAAGATGGGAATCCGTACAAATGTAACGCTTGTATTTTCACCGGCCCAGGCGATTCTCCCGGCGAAAAACGGCTCCCTCTTCGTTTCCCCGTTCATCGGCTGGAAAGAGGCCAACGGTGAGGACTGCAGGGAATACATAAAGAACATTGTTGAAATTTACAAAAATTACGGTTTCTACGGAAAGACTGAAATTATCTGTGCGGCAATCCGTACGCCGAAGCAGATTGTGGACTGTGCCGTAGCCGGAGCAGATATCGTGACAACCGGCCTCGATGTATATAAGGATACGATGAAACACGCTTATACCACACAGGGCCTCGGAACCTTCACCAATGCATGGGATAACACCATTACAGAATAATAGTTACAGTTTAGCCTTCGGTCTAACTGCAGCAAAATGATGCACAAAAACGGCAATAACTGTCTTACCGCAAACGTGCATGGCCGCGGTATCATATCACCGCAGAAAGGAATGATATAAACCATGAAGATTGGATTTATCGGACTTGGCATCATGGGGGAGTCCATGAGCGAGAACATTGTAAAAAAGCATGACGACACAGTTTACGTGTTTGATTTTGTAAAAGAGAAGGTGGAACTTCTGGCATCCAAGGGCGCAGAAGCCTGCGGGAGTGCGAAAGAGCTGGCTGAAAAGTCGGACGTAATCATTTCCATGGTCCCGAAGTCGGAACACTCCAGGGCGGTTTACACCGGTATCTCAGATGTACTGGATGCGACAAAGACCTGCATCGACATGAGCACCATCGACCCGAGTGTTTCCATAGAGATATCCGAGATGGTTAAGAAGACGGGAGCCGGATTCATCGACGCTCCTGTTGTGAAGTCGAAACCGGCGGCCATCGCGGGCAAACTCGGCATCTATATGGGCGGAGATGAGGAAACGTGCGAAAAGATGCGTCCCATCCTCCTTTACATGGGTGAGAATGTAGTCCGCATGGGCGGCAACGGCAAGGGCCTGGTTATGAAAATCTGCCATAACGCTCTTGTCTCCCAGATACAAAACGGTGTCAACGAGACGATTGCACTGGCTGGGAAGAACGGGATAAGCGTCAGCGCTTATGCGGAGGCCATATCCTATGGAGGAGGCCAGAACTTCTATCTGGACGGCAAGAAAACTCCGATCGAGAAAGAAGATTATACCACCGCATTTTCCGTGGAGAATATGGCGAAAGATGTTCATATCTGCATGGAGCTGGCAAAAGAGTGCGGGCTTTCTATGCCGGGCGAGCAGAATGCCTGCCGCGTCTACGATAAAGCGCTGGAGCTGGGCTATGGGAAAGAAGATTTCTGCGCCACGATAAAGGTGGTAAAGGGCTGAGAAAAAGAGCGGATTGGCCGTAAGGCCGGGCTGCCGGAACGATAGAAAGAAGAAAGGCGGATAAGCATGACAACACTTGAAAGACTGAATCAGGTCAATGATGTGCCTGTCCTTTCCGTAAAGGATCCGGAATTTGCCTCCTATGGACGGGTGGTGACGGGATACGATATGTCTGCACTGGTCTCCTTTATGGAAGAACACACCGTGATACCGGAGAACGGCAACGTATATCTGGCTTCGGTGCCGGAGCTGGAGGCGGAGCCGGTATTTCGGGATATCCGGGATCGGTTTTACGGTGAGATGGAGATCCAGGCAGGTTACTGCAATGGACGGAATACGACATACAACGGTTTTGAGTATCACAAGGGAAGCGAGATCAACGTGGCGGCTACCGACTTTATGCTGGTGCTGGGCCATGTGTGGGAAATTCACGACAATACATACCGGGTGGAGGACGCAAGGGTCTTTTTTGTAGAAAAGGGCACGGCAATCGAGATGTACCAGACCACGCTTCATCTGTCCCCCTGCCGCGTGACGGACAAAGGGTTTAAGGGTATCGTTATCCTGCCCAGAGGAACCAACACCCCGCTGGAACATAAGGGCAGGGCGGTGGAAGCGGAGGATGTCCTGCTGCTCCAGAAGAATAAATGGGTGATTGCCCATGCGGAGCGGGAGCCGTTAATCAGACAGGGAGCCCATGCCGGACTTATCGGTGAGAATAAGGAATTATATTATTAAAGCGGGATGGCGGAGCCGCCCATAAAAGGAGCGGCAGATTCGATAAGGAGATTTTTATGAAACTGATTCGAAACGGCAATGAATTCGCGTTAAAGCATGGCTCGGAGACGATTCTGGAATGCAGAAAAGACCTTCCGATGATCTATGTCGGATGCGGAAAAGAAAATGTGGATATGTACCGTGGCAACTTCAAGATAGAGGATTACGTAACGGAGCGCAGGGCGCTTCACATTACGGGAACCGAGGAGATGCCGGACGGCCTGGTATTTGATATGGAGGGGGAGCTTTCCGTGTCCCTGAAACTGGACGGCGGCTGTGCGGTGCTCTCCTTTGAACAGAAGAATCCGGCCGTCAACCGTTTCTGGTTCCGCGTCAGCGCGGACGGAGATGAGAAATGCTATGGATGCGGCGAACAGATGTCATACTTCAACTTAAGGGGAAGACATTTTCCCCTGTGGACCTCGGAGCCGGGAGTCGGCAGGGACAAAACCACCTATGTGACATGGCGTTCGGACGTGGAGAACCAGGCTGGCGGTGATTACTACAACACCAATTACCCGCAGCCCACCTTTGTTTCCACAAAGCATTACTATCTCCATGTGGATTCCACGGCTTATGCCGATTTTGACTTCCGAAATCCCGGATTCCATGAGCTGCAGATATGGGAGGTTCCATCCTCCATCCGCATCGAAGCGGCGGAAAATTTCGTGGAACTTCTGGAAAAGGAGAGTGCATTTTTTGGACGGCAGCCGGAGCTTCCGGACTGGATTTATAACGGCCTGATCATCGGCGTACAGGGAGGAAACGAGCGTTCCTTCGGCCTTCTTGAAAAGACACTGGAACACGGTATCCGGGTTTCCGGCATCTGGTGCCAGGACTGGTGCGGCAAGCGAGTGACGTCCTTCGGGAAACGTCTTCAGTGGGACTGGCAGTACCATAAGGAAATGTACCCCGGTTTGCCGGAACAGATTAAAAAGCTGCATGAGAGAGGAATTAAGTTCTTAGGCTACATCAACCCATACCTGGTAAACGACGGGGATTTGTACCGCCGGGGTAAGGAGGCGGGAGTCTTCGCCACCAGGGCGGACGGCAGCGACTACCTGGTGGATTTCGGGGAATTCTACTGCGGAGTGGTGGATTTTACCAACCCCGCCGCCTATGAGTGGTTTAAGAATGAGGTAATTATAAAACACAGCCTGGATATCGGAGTGGACGGATGGATGGCTGATTTTGGCGAATACCTGCCCACCGGCGATATTGCGCTCGCAAGCGGAAAAACGGCGATGGTGGAGCATAACCACTGGCCGGCCCTCTGGGCAAAATGCAATTACGATGCCCTTGCGGAAACGGGGAAACTCGGCGAAGCCGTCTATTTTATGCGGGCCGGAGGCACCGGAAGCCAGAAGTACTGCACCCTGCTCTGGGCGGGCGACCAATCGGTGGACTTTACAATCCACGACGGTCTGGCAACGGTTATCTGTGCGGCCCTGAGCGCGGGTATGACCGGCTGCGGCTTAAGCCACAGCGATATCGGAGGATATACATCACTGTTCGGCAACACCAGGACAAAAGAACTGTTCCTGCGCTGGGCCGAGATGGCGGCATTCACACCGGTTATGAGGACCCATGAGGGAAACCGCCCGGAGGAGAATTTTCAGTATTATGAGGACGAGGACTGTATGAACCGTCTGGCCCGTCTGGTGGATGTCTATACGATGATGGCCCCATATTTAAAGATGCTTGTCGCAGAAAATGCAAAGACGGGTATCCCGGTGCAGCGTCCTCTGTTCCTGCATAATGAGGAGGATGAGGCGTGCTACGATATCCAGTATGAATACATGCTGGGACGGGATGTGCTGGTGGCCCCCGTTTATCTGGCGGAACGGATCCAGTGGGAGGTTTATCTTCCAAAAGGAGAATGGATTCATCTGTGGACAGGGGATGAATACGGAAAGGGCAGCCATACGGTCTGCGCGTCGCTGGGCGATACGCCGGTATTCTACAGAAAAGATTCGGAACACGCGCCTCTGTTTGAAGAAATCCGCAGAAAACATGGGAAGTAAACGCCGATGACAAATTACATACTGTTTCTTCTTATCATATTGTTCACCAACATCATCCAGGGAATCACCGGTTTTGCGGGAACCATTCTCGCCATGCCGCCCAGCTTGATGCTGGTGGGATATCCGGTAGCCAAACCGGTGCTCAACGTTCTGGGGCTTTTATCGGGAATTTACGTCTTTGCCGGTAAACACGGGAGTGTATGCTGGAAGGAATTAAAGAAGATTGTGGCCGTTATGGCGGCAGGCATTATCGGAGGAATCCTGATCAAAGGGCTGTTTGCAGGCAAAGAACAGGTACTTTATAAGATTCTGGGAGCCTTTATCATCTTCCTGTCCGTACAGGGAATCTACACACTGAAAAAAGGAGACGAAAAAGACGGGAAGAAATCAGACTGTGCAGAGCTTGAAAGGGCCAAAGATTCCCCGGCGCTGTATCTTCTGCTGGTGCTGGCCGGTATCGTGCACGGGATCTTCGTATCGGGCGGTCCGCTTTTAATCAGCTATCTGACAAAAAAAATACCGGACAAGGTGAGCTTTCGGGCCACCATCTCCACGGTCTGGATTTTTTTAAACAGCATGATTCTGGCGGATGATATCAGGATGGGACTGTGGAATGCGCAGCTTGTGAAAACCCAACTGATTTCCATCCCGTTTCTGCTGGCCGGAATGTTCATCGGGGCAAAGCTCTACGCAAGGATGAGCCAGAAGCTGTTTATGATGATTACATATCTGTTGTTGTTTATTTCAGGGGTATTATTGTTGGTTAAGTAGCAAAAGAATAATTTAAATTATATAGGAGGGTTTTAATTATGAAGAAAAGAGTATTAGCACTGGCAATGGCGGCGGCAATGGCAGTTTCACTGGCAGGCTGCGGAAACTCCGGTTCGGGAGCGCCGGTGGAGACGAAAGCGGCTTCGGACGGCAAGACGGAGGCGGCGGCCGATGCAAACGCGCCGGCAGCAGGCGGAAGCGGCCAGACAATCAAGCTTATCTGTCCTTACGGCGTAGGCGGAACGGCCGATGCCATCGCAAGAAAGTATGCCCTGGTAGCGGGGAAAGTTCATCCGGAATACAACTTTATCGTTGAGAATATGACAGGCGGAGACGGGTTCTCCGCGGCAAACTGGTATACCGACCAGGATCCGTCCACCAAAGATCTTCTGATGTTCGGCTGTGGAGTGGCTTACCGTCATGATCTTGGAAAAGCATATCAGACAGAAGTGGTGGATTTTGACAGAAATGATATCTATCCGGTTGCACTGGTTGATGACAGAACCTGGATTATGTACGCAAAACCGGACACTACACTGGCGGAGATCCTAGAAAAGTCAAAATCAGGCGGGATTAAGATGTCCGGCGGCAATCCTTTATCGGATCCGCATCTGGCTCTCGGTTCCCTGATTGCACAGGAGGGCGGCAAGGTTATGGTCGTTCCTTATGATGGAGGAGCAGCTCAAAAGAAAGGTCTGACGGATGGGGAAGTCGATGTATTCGTAGGTACGACCCAGGCAGGACAGGAGGATGTGGAGGCGGGAACGATGGTCCCGGTGCTGGCATTTTCCGATAAAAAATTTGAGGGCTTTGTAGGACCGGACGGTCCGGTTGAGGTTCCGGGAATTGCAGGCGATGCAAAAGATCCAGCCCTGAACGCAGACACGGATTACAGTGGTTCGATTCTTCCGGCCGGTGGCTTTATCGCGGTCCGCACCGGCGCCGATCAGGCATGGATCGATGAGATAGCACAGATTTCCAAAGATGTTTGGGCAGCTCCGGAATACAGTGACTGGATTGCCGAGATTATGCTCAATAAATCCGAAGCATACGGAGATGATGCGAAAGCATACCTGGAGGGTGGCTGCGCCAAAGCGCTTACCGCATTTGAAACTCTGAGCGGACAGCAGTAGTTGCAAATGTTCACCAATACGTCCGGCGTACAGGTGAACAAAATCATAAAGGGGCTGATGGGCTGCCGTCAGGCAGCCCGTTTCCCATATTACAGGAAAAATTACAAAGACTTCGGAGAAAGGAAGTGTTGTCAGTGAAATTTAAAATAAAAACCAACTTCTGGTCCGGAATCCTTATGGGGCTGTTCAGTATCGCAATGCTGATTGCGATGCCTTCGCAGGTTCGTCTCCCCATGTTTGACTCCGGTGCGCCCAGCCCCAGAATTATTCCGGGGATCTGTCTGGTGGGAACCCTGATCTGTTCTGTTTTGCTGCTGATACAGAGCTTGGTATTCAAAAAAGAAAAAATAATGGAATTTGACTGGAAAAAAGAGAAGCCATGTATTATCATGATTGCCCTTCTCTGTATCTTTGTAGCGCTGGTGATTAACATCGGTTTTATTCCGGCTGTGGTAATCATTTTCCCAACTATACTGTTTTACTGCGGGGAGCGCAAACCATTTATCTATCTATTTACGGTTGCGGCGGGGATTGGAATCTTCTTTCTGTTTAAATATGTATTCCATGTATCGCTGCCGGGCATTCCGGGACTGGGAGGTTGACTTTTATGGGAGATTTACAGCAGATTATTCTCGCTTTACACCAGGTGTTTACCGTCGGTAACCTGGTAATTATTTTCGGAGGTCTTGTTCTGGGGATGATCGTGGGATGTATTCCCGGCCTTTCCGTTACCCTGGGCATTATCCTGCTCCTGCCGCTTACCTATTCATTTTCCTCTCCGGATACGGCGATTATTTCCCTTTTGGCCGTATATGTAGGAGGCATGTATGGCGGCTCCATCAGCGCCATAACCCTGAATACTCCGGGTACCAATTCGGCGATTGCCACGACGTTCGACGGCTATCCGCTGGCGAAAAAGGGCAAGGTGAAGAAAGCTCTGGACACTTCTTTATTTGCCTCCACCTTTGGAGGACTGTTCTCAGCCCTGCTTCTTCTGGTCTGCGCCTCGTTTATAACAAAGCTGGTGTCTAAATTCGCATCGGTGGAGTATTTCTCGATGGCGATCCTGGGAATTTCCCTGATAGCGGGCGTCAGCGGCGACAGCCTTCCAAAGGGAATCATGTCGGGCCTCTTAGGCATCCTGATGGCGTCTATCGGAGCCGATGCGGTAACGGGTGTCATGCGTTTTACCTTCGGCATCGATGCCCTGCGGTACGGAATTGACATGCTTCCGGCCATGATCGCGCTGATCGCGCTGACCCAGGTGGTCCAAAAACTGAGGGACTTTGTCCTGGCCGGAGGAAAACTGGATGATATGACAAAAATTGACAACGAGGGGCTGACGCTTAAGGAGGCCAAATCGATCGTTCCGGCCTGCACCCGTTCTTCCGCCATCGCTTCGATCCTGGGCGCAATGCCCGGCGTGGGCGGCGGTGTGGCCCAGTTTATGTGCTACAATGAATGCCGGAGAGCCTCCAAACGCCCTCAGGATTTCGGAAAAGGAAGCCTGGAAGGGATTGCGGCGGCAGAGGCCAGCAACAATGCGGTGGTAGGCTCGGCGATGATTCCGCTCCTGACCCTGGGAATTCCCGGAGACGGAGTCACGGCGCTGCTTCTCGGCGCATTCATTCTCCACGGAATCCAGCCGGGACCAAATATGTTTACAAAACAGGGCGTGATCGCCTATTCCATCATCCTGGGCTGCCTTGTGGCAAACCTTTTCCTGTATCCAATCGGTTTGGCGCTTACCAGGGCAGTGGCTAAAATTATTCAGGTGCGCTATACCTATCTGGCCCCGATTATCATTATCTTCTGTTTTGCCGGTGCGTTTGCGGCTACCGGAAACACAAAGGAACTTGTTTTGACGGCCGCCATCCTGGTGTTCAGTTATCTGCTGACGCTGCTCGACATTTCATCCACTCCGATGATGCTGGGAATGATCCTGGCGGACATTATGGAGATGAACTTTGTTACCAGTATGATGAGCTATGATAAAGATTACCTGATTTTCTTCAAACGCCCGATTTCCTGTGTCATTCTGATCCTGACCGTAATCCTGGTGATTTCCATGATCCGGATTAATAAGAAGGTGGAGGCATTGAACCAGGCGCAGATGGAAGAGATGATGAAGGAGCAGGAAACGGCGTAATAAAAGCCTGAGCCTGTGGGACATAAAACTTAAATCCGCGGGGCAAAGAAAGCCGGAACCTGCGGCTGACCATGAAAAAGGAGAAAAATAATGAGTTTTCAAGTTGCCTATATTCCGATCGGCGTCGGTACGTTCCATCTGGAGAGCGCGCAGATCGAATTCGAAAAATCTATAAAACTGTTGTCTTCCCTCACGGAGGGAGGCATATATCCCGAAAAAATGCTTCTGACACTGGATGATTTGGATGAATTTCTGGACGGCATCCGTCCGGACCTGATTGTGCTTCAGAATATTACCTTTGCCAATGCGGCCTATGCAAGCGAAATTTTAAAACGTTTTACCTGCCCGGTGCTTCTCTGGACCCTGAGGGAGCCGGTGATCGACGGCGGAAGGCTCCGTCTGAACTCCCTGACCGGGGCATATTCTGCGGCGAATGCCATCCGTGCATTCAGGAATGAGGAATTCGAGTACGTCTTTGGTTCTCCGGAGGAGGAAGAGGTGGCCGCCGAGATAGGGGCTGCGATCCGCGCGGCCGAGGTGCGCTGCAAGTTAAAAAACCTTAAAATGGCCGCCGTCGGCCATACACCTCAGGGCTTTGGCTTTGGCCGCGCCCTGGATGCAGAGCTTCTTCACACCTTTGGAGTGACGCTGGAGGCCATAGAGGCGAGAGAGCTGATCGAGAAGGCAAAAAGTTTTACGGATGAGGAGTGCGGCGAGTACCTGGAGGAAGCAAAGCGGTGGATGGTGGGGATGGAAGAAACCCCTGAAAAGAATGTAAAAGATTTTGCCCGTCTCTATAAGGCATACAAAGACTATGTAAAAGAGAATGGAATCGGCGCATTGTCTTCCCGCTGCTGGCCCGACTTTTTTACCTCTTTCGGAACGCCGGTATGTTCGGTCCTTTCTCTGCTCAATGCCTCGGGTATTTCGGCGAGCTGTGAATCCGACGTCTACGGTGCTCTATCCATGTACATAGGAAGCCAGTTGACCGGAAAAGCCGCATTCTTCGGCGATCCTGTCTCAATGGATGAAAAAGAGGGTACGATAACCTACTGGCACTGCGGTATGGCGGCCTGTTCCCTGGCCAGGAAGGATACGGGCGCCCAGGTCGGGGTGCATCCCAACCGGAAGATTGGCCCAACCATGGATTTCGGCTGCGAGGCCTGTGACCATGTGACCGTATTCCGCGTCGGAAGAAAGACGGACGGCACCTTCCGTTTCTTCATTGCACAGGGAGAGGCGCTCGACAAGCCGAAACAGTTCTGCGGAACCTCCGTCGTGGTAAAAACGGAGAGGAAGGCAAAGGAAGTTGTCTACGGCAGCGTTAAGGAGGGGTGGGAACCTCACTTTGTAGTGATTTACGCAGACGTGGCATCGGAACTTGAAAAACTGGCGCATATGACGGGAGCGGAAATCTGCTGTTATTAGGAGAGACGAAACGGGAGGGTGTCAGATGATAAGTTCACGATATGACAGGGCGAAAAAGTACGGCAGTTCGGTAATAAAGTCTTCGGAGTCATACTATAGGGCCGTCTGCCATCACAATGCGCTGGATGCGCAGTTTGTTACGTGGGAGAGGAATCCGGCGTTTAAAGCGCCCTGCGTGCCGAAGGAAGGCAGTCACGACAGCGGTCCCTTTACCGGATTTTTCTTCGGAGGATTCGGAACGGCGTCCTTTGCCAGGGGAGCCACTGGATTCTTCGACCGCTGGCAGCTTAGACAGGGCGTGCCGGTTATCTGTCCGATGGACAATGCCTGCTTTGAACTGCGCTGGGCCTGCGGGGAGGTGGTAAAGCGCAGAAAACTCAGGGTAGCGGAAGATGGATTTAAGGCGGATGAGATGGAATACCACGCACTCTTTCCCCTTGCTTATGAGACATACCACGCGGAGGATATGCCGTTTAGCGTGACACTGGAGAGCTATTCTCCTGTGATTCCCCACAACCTGAAGGACAGCATCCTGCCGGTTACACTTTTTAATCTCTATGTGAGCCCCAAGGAAGATGGTCCTGTGGACATTTCTGTCTGCCTGTGCTGGCCGAATGTTCTGGGATGGGAACAGCCATACCAGTCAAGCGAGATGCGCCCGGACGCAGTATGGCCCTCGCATCAGAACAGTGGAAATTATGCGCAGCTTGATGATTGCAGAGAAAATACGGTCCACATCAGGCAGGCCAGGGAAGAAGCAGGGCAGGCCAATGATTTATCCGGTGAGATTATGCTTTCAATGAAGTGCGACGGCTGGATCCCTTCTTATGACGTAATGTTTAAGGAAACGCGGGTGACGACGGGATATGCGGATGAAGAGCAGATTCATACGATTGGAAAGATGCACCATGATTTGGAAAAGAAGGGGCAGCTCTCCAATTACGATGAAAGCTGGCAGGCACACTGGCATGAACCGACGGCCTCCGCACTCTGCGCAAAGACGGTGCTGTCCTCTGAAAGTGTCTCCCTGACCTTTGCAGTGACAATGGCTCTCCCTATAACACAGTTTGGGATGGGCAGAAGATGGCAGAAGCTGTACACGGAAACCCCGGAGCTTTCTTCCGCCCATGATATTGCTTCGTATGCCCTGGACAAGAATCACGTTTGGCTTCAGCAAATTGATCGGTTCCATAGCGGCATCCTCGAAGCAGAGGTATTTAAAAAGCATCTGGCCGGTGCAAAGATTAATGAGCTGTATTTCCTGACTTCCGGAGGAACGGTCCTTGTATCAAAACCGGTAGGAGGCTGGGACGAAGAGACGTCACGTCTTGGGAAGCATCCCCACTTCGGCCTGCTGGAGGGTTTTGACACGGGATATTACTACTATAATACACTGGATCTGTGGGTGTACGCCTTTGCAGCCCTGTCCAGGCACTGGCCGGAACTGGCGGAATGGGGGTTTGCAGATTATTTGTCAACGGCGTCCATGATGGAGTCCAGGCAGAATATGATTTACCGTAACAGGAAGAAGATGGATAATATGATATGGGAGAAACTGCCCCATGATCTGGGCGGTTGTGCAGAGGATCTTTTTGTACGGCTGAACGGATACAACTTCCGGGATACGCCTAATATGTGGAAGGATCATAACCCGTCTTTTATTCTGGCATTTTATCTTCATAAAAAGATTTCAGGATCGGTGGTTTGCAGAGAGGAGTACCACAGTCTCAAAACTATTATGGATTTCACGATCGGACAGGATGTGGATCATACCGGAATCCCACGCCATACCCAGTTTGGGGACAGCACTTGGGACAATCTCCATATGCAGGGGCTTTCGGCTTACTGCGGCTGTCTGTGCATCGGCGCATATGCGGTGATGGAAAAACTGGCGGGGGAATTCTCCGATCCAGATCAGGCCATGTACGGGGAACGCCTCCGGGCGGCTCAGAAGACGATCCGGACTCTGTGGAACGGAACGTACTATGTCACAAGCGAATTCGGGAAATATTCACGGGCGGTCATGGCGGATGCTTTGTTCGGCCTGCTGCTTGCAAAGAAAGCAGGTCTTGGCTGTCTGCTTCCGGAGGAAGAGATTAAAAGTCATCTGCAGGCGGCGTATCAAAACAATGCAGCTTCTTTTTGTGGTGGAAAGTTCGGTGCACTTCTCGTAGCGGAGCCAGGAATCCAGAATTATGAAAAAGACGGCGGTGATGAACTGCAGGTGAACGAGGTAATTGTAGGTTCCTCCCAGATCCTGGCGGCAAGCCTCCGGGAGTTTGGCCTTCACAGGGAGGCGCAGGAGTTGTCCGAATCCATGGCGGAAACAATCGCGGAGTATGGGCTCCAGTTTCGGACTCCGGCGGCGTGGAATCAGAGCGGACAGTTCCGGGCACCGATGAATATGAGGCCTCTGGCCATATGGCTGTAAGCTTTTTGGAAATAAGAACAGGTTCCCGTGCAGGGTTACTTTCCGCTTGCTAAAAAAAACAATTGCACCTATACTAAAGAAAGAGATTGTAAAAGAAACCGTTTTTTTGGTGACCGTCCGGGTGGGGCCGGGCGGCTGCCGGTTTATAATATTGCAGAGAAGGACAGGACGAAAAATTGGGATATACAGGAATCAATTTAGAGAATGTGAAGCTGAGCAACAGAAGCTCCATATTAAAGCTTCTCAATGACTGCGGTGCAATGTCCAGGAAAGACATTGCCATCCGGCTGAAGCTGACTCCGGCAACTGTGACGCTTATCTGCACCGAACTGATATCGGCAGGGATTCTCTGTGAAAAGGGTGAGGTGGAAGAGGCACGGCGGGCCGGCAGAAAAAAAATTCTGATTGATATCAACTACCAGTACAGCTATGTGCTTTCTATCAGTATAGAGGCGGCGAAAACCTTTATAGCCATCAGCAACCTGAAAGGGAAGAAACTCGGGGGAAAGCAGTTGACGACCGACGGGACGATAGCTCCGGAGAAGTTTTTAAAGAAGGTGACCGATGAGAGCAAGGCTCTGATGTGGGAGAACGGCATTGCAAAGGACGGAGTGCTGGGAATCGGCGTATCGGTGCCCGGTCCGGTAAAACGCAGCACCGGCGTCAGCCAGCATGCGTACCGGATTTGGAACGAGCCGGTTCCTGTGGGCGAGTTTATCGGCAGACAGATGAATCTTCCCACCATTGTGGAAAATAATGTCAAGGCATTCGCGGAGGGCGAGCTGATCTATGGGAATGGAAAGGAATGGGAAAACCTTCTGTTCATCAAATGGGGGCCGGGGGTAGGATCGGCCATCATTATCCACGGACGGCTGTACGACAGCCAGAACTCCAAGACGGCGGAGATTGGCCATTATATTGTGGAAAAGGACGGGAAACCGTGCCGCTGCGGGCGCAGAGGCTGCCTGGAGACGAAAGTGGCCACCCATGCCATTGCCGCCAGGATCCGGGAGACCTGCACGGAGGAAACCATGCCGGAGCTTTATCTTCTGGTAAAGGGAGATTTAAGCCGCATTGAAGCGAGAAATATGGCGGAGTGGTTGACTGTGGAGGATGCAGGGATGTGGCAGGTGCTCGACGACATCATTGAGCAGATGGCGCGGGTTGCGGTCAATACCATCACACTACTGGCTCCTGACAAGGTAATCATCTACGGGGAGATGTTTGGACACCAGAAGGTGGAGGAGCGGTTCGTGCATTTTTGCAGCCATTATGATGCATCTTACCACGGCGGTTATATTTTAAAATCACAGCTCAGCGACAGGATTGAATATATCGGTCCTCTGGCTGTGGCGGTCAATGAATTGTTCCTTCTGGCGGGCAGCCAGGAGAACTGAAAAAGGCGGGAGAGCCGGCTGAGTTACTGTCAGCCGGTTTTCCTGCCTTTCTGTCCGCGGATGTTTTTAAGTATCTCCCTGGCAAGCCGCCTGTTTTCCTCGGAGTATCCGAGAAGGATGCCGGTGTCACGTTGTTCCAGGGATGCGAGAATATAATCCAGATCTTCTTTTTTCTTGCCGGTAAAATCATAGGTACGCCCGTCGTCGGCCATGATGTGAAGCGTGTAAGTCATACGGAAATGGAACCGGGAGAGGCCCGGGAGTGACAGCCTCCGGCTGTGATAATAAACCCACACAACCGATTTGAGCGGCAGAATCAGGCTCCGGACGGTATCCACATTGACAATATAGCCGGGGGTGAGATAAATATTACCCGATTTGGCAATGCTGACATGTTTCATCTCAATCTCCACCTTGGGGAGAAGCGTCCTGATTTCCCCGAAGCTGCCCAGGTAGCGGAAGGTCGGGGAACGGTGAGGCTCCCAGATATAGTACAGCGAACAGAAGATGTCCGTCAGTGATAAAAACAGGCAGCCATAGGCCAGAAGATGAAACAAAACGGTCAGGTAAATGGGATAGGGCAGGGTGGAGACCGCATAGGGCGCCGTCATCTTTCTGAGGGACGGCACGGTCCAGTCAAGCCCCTCCGCCATCTCATACAGGACGGCTTCATATTCGCTGCCCGTCATCTCCACCAGCCGGCCGCTCAAGTTCCGGGAAGGAAGCTCTTCCCCGCCGGGACTGGAAATATCGCGGTTATCCAGCAGATAGAACTGGCAGAAACCGTCCGTCAGCGTATAGTAATAATATCCCTCCGTACGCCCGCTCACGACATAGTTGCAGCCGGTATAATGAAGGCCCGACACGGAAACGGTAACATAGGGGAGGGCACGGTTATAAAAATTTTCATAATGGCTTTTGGAATTCAGCGGCCGGGGAGAAAGAAAGTTAGTTCTGGGAATTTTTATAAGGGCTGTCAGGGCGGCAATCAGAAGCAGAACCGGAAAAATAAGCTGTTTTAACAGGGATCTGCGTATATTTTTAATAATGAAACTGTTTTTCATCGGTCTGTTCAC
>CATWBR010000047.1 GCA_958349075.1 uncultured Clostridium sp. | reverse complement strand
CCATACCTTCGATACGGCCACGACGGGAGTTGATATCACCGATAACATCACCCATATACTCTTCAGGCATTGTTACTTCTACCTTCATAACCGGCTCAAGTAAGATAGCTCCTGCTTTGTGCATAGCATCTTTAAACGCCATGGAACCTGCAATATGGAATGCCATCTCAGAGGAATCGACCTCATGATAGGAACCGTCATATACGGTAGCTTTAACGCCCAGTACAGGGAATCCGCCAAGGATACCTGCTTTGGAAGCTTCTTCGATACCTTCGCCTACAGCCGGAATGTATTCCTTCGGAATAGCACCGCCGACAACGGCAGATTCGAATTTGAACACCTCTTCAGCGTTCGCGTCCATCGGCTCAAAACGTACCTTACAGTGTCCGTACTGACCACGTCCACCGGACTGTTTTGCATATTTGCTGTCTACGTCTACTGCCTTTGTAAATGTCTCCTTGTATGCTACCTGAGGAGCACCTACGTTTGCTTCAACGTGGAACTCGCGGAGAAGACGGTCAACGATGATTTCAAGGTGGAGCTCGCCCATACCTGCAATGATCGTCTGTCCTGTCTCTTTATCTGTATAAGCACGGAAAGTAGGATCCTCTTCTGCAAGTTTTGCAAGAGCCTCGCCCATCTTATCCTGTCCTGCTTTTGTCTTAGGCTCGATAGCGATATCGATAACCGGCTCCGGGAATACCATGGATTCCAGGATTACAGGGTGCTGTTCGTCACAGATTGTATCACCTGTTGTGGAGAACTTGAATCCGATTGCTGCTGCGATATCACCGGAGAAGACTTTGTCTAATTCCTGACGTTTGTTCGCATGCATCTGAAGGATACGTCCTACACGCTCTTTTTTGCCCTTTGTTGCGTTCAGTACGTAAGAACCGGAGTTCATAGTACCTGAGTAAACACGGAAGTAAGCCAGTTTACCAACAAACGGGTCTGTCATAATCTTGAATACAAGTGCGGAGAATGGGTCAGCATCGGAAGATTTTCTCTCCACTTCGTTGCCGTCCAGGTCGGTTCCTTTAATAGAAGGAACGTCTACCGGTGAAGGCATGAATTCGATAACTGCATCCAGTAATTTCTGAACGCCCTTGTTTCTGTAAGCTGTACCACAGCAAACCGGAATAGCGAGGCACTCACATGTTGCCTTTCTTAATGCTGTCTTCAGTTCCTCTGTCGACGGCTCTTCGCCCTCGAGGTACTGCATCATTAATTCGTCATCCAGCTCGCAGATTTTCTCAACCAGCTCTGTACGGTACAGTTCTGCGTCGTCCTGCATATCTTCAGGAACGTCGGTTACGGAGATGTCCTCGCCCTTGTCGTCGTTGTAGATATATGCTTTCATCTCGAACAGGTCGATAATTCCCTTAAACTCGTCTTCCTTACCGATTGGAAGCTGCAGACAGATGGCATTCTTGCCAAGTCTGTTCTTGATCTGCTCTACAGTTCCATAGAAGTCTGCACCCAGGATATCCATCTTGTTGATGAATGCCATACGAGGTACATTATAAGTGTCGGCCTGACGCCATACATTCTCGGACTGTGGCTCTACACCGCCCTTTGCACAGAATACACCTACAGCGCCATCAAGTACACGCAGGGAACGCTCAACCTCAACCGTGAAGTCAACGTGTCCTGGAGTGTCGATAATGTTGATACGGTGTTCCAGAGCGCCTGGCTTTTCTTTGCAGTATTCCTGCAGAGTCCAATGACATGTGGTAGCTGCAGAGGTGATGGTGATACCTCTCTCCTGCTCCTGAGCCATCCAGTCCATGGTAGCTGTACCTTCATGTGTATCACCGATTTTGTAGTTTACACCGGTGTAATACAGGATACGCTCCGTAGTAGTGGTCTTACCGGCATCAATATGAGCCATAATACCAATGTTTCTGGTTCTCTCTAATGGATATTCTCTTTCAGCCAAAGCTTTTTCCTCCTATTAGAATCTGTAATGTGCAAATGCCTTATTAGCCTCTGCCATCTTATGCATGTCTTCTTTCTTCTTTACAGATGCGCCTGTGTTGTTAGAAGCATCCAGAAGCTCTTTTGCAAGTCTTTCTTCCTGAGTCTTCTCGCCTCTCTTACGGGAGTAGAGAGTGATCCAGCGAAGAGCAAGAGCCTGTCTTCTCTCCGGCTTAACTTCGATCGGAACCTGATATGTGGCACCGCCGATACGTTTTGCCTTAACTTCCAGTACAGGCATGATGTTGTTCATAGCCTCTTCGAATACTTCTACAGCCTCTTTACCTGTCTCGGCTGCTATACGGTCAAATGCGCCGTATACGATCTTCTGGGCAACACCCTTTTTACCATCTAACATGATGTTGTTGATTAACTTGGTAACAACCTTGTTATTGTAAAGCGGATCTGCTAATACGTCTCTTTTCTGAGTATGTCCTTTACGTGGCACGTTACTTCCCTCCTTAATATCTGCTCCAGCTCCGGAAACGGGCCGAAGCGTTTCATTAGATCTTAGGTACTCGCATACAATGTGCGTTCGCGCTCGAATCTATGATTACCTGCAACCTACAGGGTCAATATCAAAGTCCGGCACTAAATTCTAACGAATTTTACCTAAATAAACGTTTAATTACTTTTTGTCTTTTGGTCTCTTAGCGCCGTATTTGGAACGGGCCTGTCTTCTGTTAGCAACGCCTGCTGTATCAAGAGTACCTCTGATGATATGGTATCTTGTACCTGGTAAGTCTTTAACACGACCGCCACGGATCAGAACAACGCTATGCTCCTGTAAGTTGTGTCCCTCACCTGGGATGTAGCTTGTTACTTCGATTCCGTTGGAAAGACGTACTCTGGCGATCTTTCTCAGAGCTGAGTTAGGCTTCTTAGGTGTAGCAGTCTTAACGGCTGTACACACACCTCTCTTCTGCGGTGCAGAGATATTGGTAGCTCTCTTCTGTAAAGAGTTGTATCCCTTCTGCAGAGCCGGTGCTGTAGATTTCTTCTCAGATGTCTGTCTTCCTTTTCTTACTAACTGGTTGAATGTTGGCATCCTTTTCACCTCCTGTGATATTGTCTGTGGTTGCTTTAAAAGCTTTTATTTTTACGCACAAAAATTTATTGCATTTTTACACGCCTACTTATTATAATCAGTTTGTCAATTTGTGTCAAGGCATAAAATGTAAAAAAAAACGGCTTTTTCGGCGTATTTATCATGTTTTTTCCGGTATTCCGCCACAGAACATGAAATCTGAATGGATTATTGACAATATGGAGGCACATTATTCATTCCAGTTTTTTTAATTCAGATCGCAAAAGGCAGTCGCAGCCGTGCTTTTTCTTCTAGCTTCCGTTATCCTTACGCCTGCTTTTCATGCAGGCCCGGAATATTGCTTTTATGACGTATGCGGTACAGAAGATAAAAAGCAACGCAATTGCACCGACAAATAAGAAATAAAGAATCCATCCATTCTGCATATACAACCTCCTGATTCTTTTGCTGATTTCATTACTCCGGCACCTGATATATGTATTTTAGAAGCCGACTCTACTGTTCTATGGTTTTCCTGTACCAGGGGTGGCGCAGCCCGGTCGGAGGATAAAAGCCATCCCCGATATGCTCAAATCCCAGTTTCCTCAAAAGTTTCGCCGATGCCGCATTTTCCGGATGATGGCCCGCCCTCAGTTCTTTTATTTTTATGACAGCGGGCATATAGGCCGTAACCGCGCGGGAGGCTTCCTCGCCCAATCCTTTTCCCCAGAACGCTTTCCGCAGGTGAAATCCCGTTTCGAAAATCTCTGTTTCGTCTTCAAAGGGACGCAGTCCGCAGCATCCTATCAGTTTTCCGCTGCATAGCTCAAACATGGGGAAATACTGTATCTTATATTTTTCAAAATTGCTGATTTCCGTCTCCAGCCGTTGTTCTATCTCTTCCTTCGTAAATCTTCCGTCAGCACAGAGATAGCGGGTTACATCCGGGTCTCCCCAGAGAAGCGCCGCCAGCTCCCTGTCATCGGGTTTCCAGTATGAAAATCCGATTCGTTCCGTCTTCATAAAATAATCGCGCATGACTCTGCCTTTCACTGCCTTCCCGTTAATCTTCGCACCGTCTCGCCACTAAAAAGTAGTTCACGGGATGCAGAAATAATTTTTCCCTCTCCACTATCTCAAACCCGTACGCCCCGATCATCTTCTCCAGACTCTCCGGTGAGTAGAATTCCACAAACGGCATCTTACCGGTGTGGCTGCGGTACCATTTCCGAATTGCCTCCTTTGTAAGACTGTTCTTCAGGCAATCGGCCGCCACCGCCAGATGGCCGCCCGGTTTCACCAGTTCTTTAAGGCGTTTCATCGCGGCGTCCTGGTCCGGCATGTATAAAAGCACGTTAAAAATCATTACCATGTCAAAGGTCCCCGGTTCTAATTCTTCCATAAACATATCGCCCTGAATATATTTGATATTATGTACGTCCGCTTTTTCGGTCTTTTCCACCGCCTGTCTGAGCATCTCCGGCGCCGTATCCACGGCCGTCATTTCCGCCACACTGCCGGCCAGCTCGATCGTCGTTACACCGGTGCCGCAGCCGATATCCAATGCTTTGTCCGTCTCTTTCAGGTATTTTTTGGTGTTGTCGATAGTCTTTCTGTACGCGTCCTCGTATGTTTTCAGAATCTGCGTGTCAAAAATCTCCGATCTTTTGTTCCAGTAGGCTTCATTCTCTGCATATTCTTCCTGTTTCATTCTGCTAATCCCCTTCCCCGATTATTTCTTAAAAATCTAACCCCTTTTATGGTTCCTGCAGCTTTATATTTTATAGTTCCTGCAACTTTATATTTTATGGTTCCTGCAGCTTCATATATATAAGCGGATATGGAGCCGCCTTCCCATTGTGCTCCTGATTCATGCAGTCCTTTTCCATTATCTCATAAACCAGCACCACTCCGTTTTCGACCAGCCGTTTATCGTGTCTCAAAGTCTTATATCCAAGCGCCTCATATAAACAGCAGGCCGGAAGGGAGGCATCCAGAAATACCCTGTCATGCTTTGAAAAGATCTCTTCTTCCAGCTTTTTTACAATCAGGCTCCCATATCCCTTTCCCTGGAAATCGGGATGGACATAAACTCTTGTAATGTGATCTCCCCGGAGACTTCCCGTTCCCACAGGATGCCGTCCTTCAAAGAACATCCAGGTATTTCCATCACTTATATCTTTGTCAACCGCTTCCCGCGAATGAAGCTCACAAAAAAATCCCACCACCTCTTTCGGATAGTACTTTGGATAAACCGTTTTAATTGTCTCCTGTACCAGCCCGGTTATCTGTGATGCATCTTCTTTCACAGCTTTTCTGTATTCCAGTATCATTACTTCCGGTCCTCTCTCCGTCCAATCACTTTAATATTTCCTTTATGGTTCAATTATTATCTCCTCTAAATTTAGAAAGTTATCACTATCGTTCCTGTTTGCCCGGGCACTCACTGCACTCCCGGATCATGACAAACTCGGTTTCCCCGGTTTCTTCGTCAAGCTGTTCTGTCTGGACGGAAAAACCTTCCCTCCCGTAAAACCGGAACGCTCCTTCGTTCTTTTGGTACACCTGTAAAATGAGGCGTTTCTTTCCCTGCTTCACATATTCAAGCAGTTTTTTCCCAATCCCCTCCGAACGCGCTCCCGCATCCACAAAAATTCCGGCAATGTAATCTCCCGTCAGGCCGATAAATCCCCGGATCCCTTCTTCGTTTTCGTAGACCTTGAGATCCGCCTCAGGCAGCATCTGCTTCACTGTTTCATAATGACTATCCCAATACGCCGCCGGGATAAAATTATGAGCCTCCTTGTTTGAAGCCAGCCATATCTCCATTACTCTGCCGGTATCTTCCGGCTGAAACGGTCGAATCATCTTTTTCTCCATCTTTTCTATACTTTTTACATGGTTCATGGTTTTATTTTGTTTTGATCTCTTCGAATGTCTACTTTATCGGATTGTTCCCGGTGAGATAATACTTTATATCTTTGGTAAGGCCGAGTGATAATTCAAACTGACAGACGGCTGCATCACCCTCGAAATAGAAGTCTCCTTTCCCATCTTTTACCTTGACGGTCATGTCGATACCGTGTTCCCGGCTTCCATCCTCTTTTCCTTCGGCCAGGACGGTAACGGTTCCGTCGGAATCTCTGTAAACCAGCTTGATTTCACCGCTCTCTCTTACTATGCTGCCTTTAACCGATATCTCCGTCCCCTTCGGCGCTTCCACACGCACCATGCCGCCTTTATCCTGATTCTGATGGACAATGCCCTTCAGGAGGTATGCATCTCCCTTTGCTTTACTTTCAAACTCATTATAATAACTCTGCTTTTTGTTCCCCTGATCCTGGCCTTCATCCGCCTTCTCAACTTCAGACGCGGCACCGGAATAGATTTCCTCCGCCGGCTTTAACGATGAATCGGCAAAACAATAGAAATAGGCGTGGCCTTTATCATCGGAGATCCGGATCGCCTCTTCAGATTCTCCCGCGGCCGCTCCCCCTATCTCCACACGCACCGCCTCGGCCGTTGCAGGATCCAGTTCTGTCTTTCGAAGGACGTCGGAGACTGCTTCTATATTGGCCTGAAGATCGTAGAGATAGGGTGTTTCAGCCACTTTTATCTTCGACATACCATCACCGTGGTAGGCTAATACGCCATAACCGCATTTCCCATTATCGGCTGAAAATGTGCAGTAGTAGAGTTCCGCTCCCTCTTCTGTCCCGGTGAGATTCCGGTTCAAAACTTCATAGCGGGCAAAGCTGTCATAATTCCAGACCGGATTTGAGATTCCCTCTCCCGTCCAGCCGCCTATCAGGTTCTTAAAAATCGACTTCTGCAGCATCTTATAAGCCCGTGAATTCTTCCCTTCATAATAGGAAGCAACGGCGTGCTGCATATCCATCCCTGCCGCCCTGGTATCCGTTATTTCCTTACTGCTTCCGGTATTATTCTTTCCGGAGGCCGGGGTTTGGGCCGTCGCTATTGCTCCGGACGCAGACTGTTTTGCCGTATCAGGAACGCCGCCTGCACACGCCGTACTCATCAGGCATCCTGAAAGCATTGCGGCTAATAATATTTTTTTCACAGTAATCCCTCCTCATCTCAGTTCCCGGTCACAAATCCATATCTGTCCAGGAAATCATATTCATTGTCTTTGTTCCATTGTAAAAATCGCCGAACAAGCCGATCACTGTATCCAGGCTGAGTACCTGTAACGGCTCTGTACTCACACGGTTTCCTCCGATAAAAACACAGTTCCGCTCCGAAGCGTTTGAATTAATTCCGGCGGAAATGTAACCGGCTTTCCTGTGTGTATAATTCACCGGATCCGTATACCTGCGCACCTCAACCGTAAACTCATTTTTAAATCCGCCAACCTGGATATAATTGCCGATCGGATCCTCCAGAAAAAGAAAGCTCCTGTTTTTCGCCGTCATTTTCGCCAATTTTTCCTCCACTTCCTGAAAACAGGAAACGGCTGCCGGGCGAAACCACTCCCCCTCCAAATGGGTGGGCCTGTCCTCTGTAAAAAAACAGGGGCCAAATACCTCACCTGGTTCAAAGAAGCCTGTCCCTGAAAAATACGCCGCCCTTTTTACAACATCCCGCGCCCGCTCCGCCACAGAGTAGGAAAAGGAAAGATAAATCACGTCTTTCCCAATGCAGTAGTCGCAGCGTCTGTCTTCCTGTAAAACAGTCTGCCCGGATTTCTCTTTCTCAGGAGCCAGTCTGCTGTTCATCGGTGGAAATACACATCTCACCATATTAAAAAAATACTGCAGCGCAGGCGAGGATACTGCCGGGTCATCATAATTATGGTCTTCTGTCCATTCCGTCCGTTCCCGATACCAATTGAGGAAATCCGCCTTCCCGGCGGGCACCTGGTTCTTTTCAAAAACCATCAAATCATAACTCATCCGATATCCCCTCCTCATCTCAAATTATCCGTATTTATAAAGTCTGTCGGTACACTTCTATTCTACAGAACTTCGGGCAAATAAGCTACTATAAAAAGGGAAATGTTACGGCAAAAACGCCGTCTCGAACCGCAGTCCTCGGATTTTCTGTGACTTCCGCTACGCTCCACTCACAAAAAACACCTCGCGGAATACTGCCGGTGAACAGTAACCGGGTAAATAATTGATTACGAAATTGTGAAACATGATATACCCTCCCTGAGCGGATATGTGATATAATACTACTGTACTAGAATGTGTATACATTATTATGAAAGGAACACTGCCGGATGACACATTTCGTCGGCAGTAAACAAAAATGAGATGTAAAACAGAACGGATCCGGCATGACCTGGAAGCACTTGCCGAATTTAATATGACTCCCGGTGACGGCTGTACCAGGCTCTCCTACACAAAGGAATTTGCCCTGGCCCGGGATTATATCAGGAAAGAAATGGAGGGGGCGGGCCTTAAGGTGCGTGAAGATGCAGCCGGCAATCTCATAGGGCGCTATCCCGGAAAAACCGAATATCCGGTTATCATGACAGGCAGTCATTTCGATACCGTATTCCACGGAGGTAATTTTGACGGACAGGCCGGAGTATGCGCAGCAATCGAGGTGGCCAGGGTGCTTAAAGAAAGCAATTACACTCCCTTCCACCCCATTGATTTCATTGCCATGCCGGAGGAAGAAGGCGCAAGGTTCGGCGGAGGCCTGTTTGGAAGCAGAGCCATATGCGGCGGCGTTTCCGTCGGCGAACTGAAATCCATTGAGGACGCGGACGGAATCTCTTTATACCAGGCACTCAAAAATTATGGCCTGAAACCCGATGATATAGAAAATATCAAAATCAATCCCGAAGAGATCGCTGCCTTTATCGAACTCCATATTGAGCAGGGCCCTGTTTTGGAGCAGAACGGCAAGGACATCGGCATTGTCGATGCAATCGTCAGTCTTGAGGGCTTCGATATCCGGATCAAAGGAAGGGCCGACCATGCCGGCAGCACCCCGATGGCGATGCGTGCAGATGCGCTGCTGGCTGCCGCAAAGGCTATTTCCTCCGCCGCCGAAAGGTCAGTCTCCCTCCGTGACGGAACGGTTGTCACTTTTGGCTGCATGAAATCAGTTCCGGAATCCGCCAATGTCGTTCCGTCGGAAGTCTGCTTTACCGCAGACTGCAGAAGTCCCTACGCTGCATCAATAGACCGTGTTATGGAAGCTTTTAGGGAAAGTCTTCAGCAAAGCGCCCTGGCCTTCCCGGATTTATCCTTTGAGATTAAAAGGAATCTGCAGGCAGAACCGGCACTCATGGATGAAAAGCTGAAAAAGCTTATCGAGGAGGCCGCCGATGAGCTGTCCCTGTCCTCCATGCATCTTTTATCAGGAGCCGGCCACGACACGATGAATTTCAAGGGGTTATGCCCCCTGGCTATGATTTTTATCCCAAGTAAGGGCGGAAGAAGCCACTGCCCGCAGGAATGGACCGATTACCGGCAGATTAGTGACGGAGCCGATGTGTTACTCCGTACACTCACAAAAGCTGCCGCTCAACAATAAAGAACCCTCATGAAAGGAGAATTACTATTATGAAACTTGTTATCATCGAACCTCTTGGAGTCCCGCAGGAAAAGCTCCTGTCCATGGCGCATGAAGCGCTTCCGAAGGATTTGGAGATCGTATATTACGACACCCGCGTTACAGGCACGCAGGAATTGATTGAGAGAGGAAAAGACGCCGACATCATCGTTGTGTCCAACCTTCCCATGAACGGCGAAGTAATCGACGGATGCAAAAACTTAAAGCTCCTGTCTGTCGCGTTTACCGGAGTTGACCACATTGCCATGGATCACTGCCGCAATAACGGCGTCATGGTCTGCAACTGTGCCGGATACTCGACCGTTGCCGTAGCCGACCTTGTATTCGGCATGGTCATCGCACTTTACAGAAACATCATCCCCTGTAATGATGTAGTCAGAAAAGAAGGCACAAAAGACGGTCTTGTGGGCTTCGAACTGGAGGGCAAGAAGTTTGGTATCGTGGGAACAGGCTCCATCGGACTGCGCACGGCAAAGATTGCACAGGCCTTTGGCTGTGAAGTCTATGCATACAGCAGGACAGTAAAAGAAATCGAGGGAATCAAATATGTTTCCCTGAATGAACTTCTCTCCACCTGTGACATTGTTTCACTGCACACACCGCTTACGCCGGAGACAAAAGGCCTGATTGGCAAAGAAGAACTGGCTATGATGAAGGAATCGGCAATCCTTATTAATACGGCCCGCGGCCCTGTAGTGGACAGCGAGGCCCTGGCCGAAGCGCTGAACTCCGGCCAGATCGCCGGAGCCGGTATCGACGTATTTGAAAACGAACCGCCGGTGAAAAAGGAGCATCCGCTGCTGAATGCAAAAAATGTGATTGCGACTCCCCATATTGCATTTGCTACGAAAGAAGCGCTTGTAAAGAGAGCCGTAATTGTATTTGATAATGTGGCGAAATGGGTGGATGGAACGCCTGTGAATGTGATGTGATTTAGTTGGGGGAAGGACGCTGATGGATGGATGGCGGACGGGGTGCGTTAGGGGTTGGATAAGCCTTCAGTCCCTATGTGAGGTTGCGGTGAGGGGAAATCCGGGAGAAAAAATTCCTGCGGGAACTCTCTCCTGCTTACGGAGTGCGTAATTTATCGATGGGACTGAAGATCAGGCAGGGATCGGCCCGTCTGTCATTCCGGCATCGGCTGACTGTCTCTTCCACCAAATGGAGGAGGTATTGTCGTGGGCGCTACTTGCTTATGTACTGCCCTTTTTTGCGGATTATATTTTATTGTCGGTGAATAAACAGAGGGTGTCGCTAAATCACTAAAAAAGTGATGGAACGACACCCTTGTTTTTATGCGCTTTTCGGTGCAAAGGGATGGCTCCCGGCTGCTGCCCGATTGAAAAACGGAGTTGACAAAGAATATATGTTCGTTTAGAATGTTAGGGTGCTTACATCTTTTCAGTAAAGCCAGGGGCGGAAAAGCTGATTCGGATTGATTTATGGCGCAGGCGGCCGCTCCCGGAACAGCCCCTATCTCTTTGAATATATGAAATAAGCATCCAGGAAGGAAATAAAGATGACAGCAAACACCCATGTCGGATTTGAAATCCGCGTATTATCCAATCTTATTTACCGAAGAATCAATCAGATGGCGGCCCAGGAAGGGGAGACGCTGACCGCAAATCAGGACTGGATTCTGCACTTTTTGATTCAGTCGCAGGGGAGAGATATCATGCAGAGGGATATTGAAAAGGAATTCTCAATCCGCCGCTCCACGGCCAGCCGGACTCTGCAGTTGATGGAGCGCAACGGATATATCCGTCGGGAGCCGGTTTCCTATGACGCCAGGCTGAAGAAGCTGGTAGTGACGGAAAAGGGAGCCGAGGCACGTGGGAGGATGATAGACCGCCTGAACCGGTTTGAGGCAGAGCTTCAGTCTGGAATTTCCCGGGAGGAACTTAATCAGCTTACGAGCACGATAAGAAAACTGGAAGAAAATATCAAGTAGACCCTGAAATGGCACATAGTTTAACACGAAATCAAATAGTTATTGCAGGCAACGAAGAAGGAGAATTATTTACATGAACACAAACAGAGAATTATTTGAAGAGGCGCCGGTCCCCAAAGCGGTGGCCCTCATGGCTGTCCCCACCATGATTTCCATGCTGGTGGTAGTTATTTATAACATGGCCGATACATTTTTTATCGGCCAGACCGGAGATCCCCTCCAGGTGGCGGCCGTTTCGCTGGCTACGCCGGTCTTTATGATTTACATGGCGCTGGGCAACCTGTTCGGCATTGGCGGAAGCTCCGCCATATCACGGGCGCTGGGAGAAAAGAGGATGGATCGGGCTAGGAACCTGTCGTCCTTTTGCTGCTACGGCTCTCTCGGTCTGGGCGTAATTGTTGCGGTGCTTTTTATAGCCGGAATGGATTTGATTCTGAAGCTGATTGGAGCCAGCGCGAATACGATTGAGTACGCCAGACAGTATCTGACCTACATATCCTTCGGCGGCCCCTTTATCATTTTTGCCACCGCCTTCGGCAACATTCTCCGGGGCGAGGGAGCGGCCCGGGAGTCAATGATAGGTAACCTGATTGGAACCGTAGTCAATATCGTACTGGATCCGGTTATGATTCTGGGACTGGGCTGGGGGGTAACCGGCGCGGCCATCGCCACCGTCATCGGAAATATAGCGGCCAGCGCCTTTTATCTTGTCTATTTCCTCAGGAAAAAATCTTCCCTCTCCATTAAGCTTAAGGACTTTAAGATGGGGGAACGGATTGCATCCGGTGTGGCTTCGATTGGAATTCCGGCATCCCTGAATAACATTTTGATGAGCTTTGCCAATATAATCTTAAATCTGGCATTGGTGGGATATGGAGACACTCCGGTAGCCGCCATGGGCGTGGCGATGAAATCGAATATGCTGGTGGTGCTTCTGCAGATTGGCCTATGTGCCGGCATCCAGCCGCTGATTGGTTATAATTACGGAGCCAGGAATAAAAAGCGGCTGATGCAGGTTTTTCGTTTTACCGGTATCTGCGCCGTTATTATGGGTACGGCGCTGACGGTTATCATGATGATTGCACGCCGGACGCTGATTCAGGTATTTATAAACGATCCCGAGGTTATCGCCTATGGAATCCAGATGGTCATTGCCCTTCAGCTTTCCGGTCCGTTTATCGGCATTCTGTTTCTTTGCATTAACACAATTCAGGGAATGGGAAAGGCACTTCCCTCATTGGTACTTACGGTCTGCCGCCAGGGCCTGATTTTTATCCCTCTTGTATTTGTTCTGAACCGGATGTTTGGACTGGACGGCGTAATTTATGCGCAGCCGGCGGCCGATTATTTATCGATTGTATTGGGCGTTATCATCTGTTTCTGGCTGTTTAAGACAATGGCGCACCGAAACGGCGCAGAGGAGGAATTTTGATATGGGAGAGTTTACGATAGAACAGATAAAAGAAAATATCTTCAGGCTGGGCGTCACACTGCCTCAGAATCCTTTAAGGGAGCTGAACAGCTATCTGATCCGGGGCGGGGAGCGGGATCTTTTGATTGATACGGGATTCCGCCGGCCGGAGTGCCGGGAGGCGCTGATGGCGGGCATTGCAGAGGCCGGCAGCAGTACAAGCCGGATCGATGTGCTTCTCACGCATCTCCACTCCGATCACACCGGACTTGCCAGAGAGGCGGCGGCCCCGGACGGACGGATTTATATCAGTGAGACGGATTTTAAGGTATTACAGGAGGGATTTCTTCCGCAGCGGAGTCTGCTCCGCCACCGCCAGTTTTTGGAGGCCGGTTTTCCTGAGGCGCTGTTAAATGAAACAGAGGCGGTTAATCCGGCGTCCCGCTATAAGCTGGATGCACTGGACGAACGCTTTTGCCCGCTGCGTGAAGGCGATACGCTCCAGGCCGGCCCATACAGTCTGACTATGATTTCCGTGCCGGGACATACGCCGGGCAACGCAATGTTCTGGGAAGAGAAGCATCGTTTTATGTTTACGGGAGATCATATCCTGTTTGACATTTCTCCGAATATTACGTCCTGGCTGGGAGTGGAGGACTCTCTTGGCAATTATCTGGACAGCTTAAGAAAAGCAAAGAAGTACCCTGTGGTTTTTGCACTCCCGGGACACAGGAAGACCGGCAATTATGAGGAGAGGATTGAGCAGCTTCTGCTTCATCATGAAAAACGTCTGGAGGAGGTCATAAGGCTTCTAAAGGAAAAACCCGATATGACGCTTTATGAGCTGACCGGAAAGATGCGGTGGAAGATCCGGGCAAATAGCTGGGAGGAATTTCCTGCGGCCCAGAAGTGGTTTGCAGTAGGGGAATGCATGGCTCACGTGGATCATCTGGAGAAACTCGGAAAGGTCAGCCGTTATTTTGAGGACGGTGTCTGGAGGTACCGGGCGGGCGCCTGACGGACAATAAAGGAATATGAAAAGAAGTAAAAAGGCAGAGAAAGAGGTGCAGCCGCTTTTGTAGGTGAATTAAATCTACAAAAGCGGCTGCACTTTGTCGTTGTTAAACTGCAAAGCCCTTCTTTTTCAGCCCCGTTCCTCATTCCTCCAGGTTCTCAAAAAAATTCTGAAATACCTGAAAAAAACGTTTCGGAAGATTGTTCAGGATGCTGTATTTCGACCAGACCAGATAGGTGATGAAAGGCCCCTTTTCCTCTTCTAAGGGAATACTGGTCAAATCGGGATAGTTGTTGGTAAGTTTTCTTGTGAGGAAAGCGATTCCGGCGTTCTTTCGCAGAAACTGAATAAGAGTAGAGAGCTGATCGAAACGCTGGGCATATTTCAGCTCTGCGCCATATTTTTGATATTCTCTCTGCAGGATCTCGGTCTTTAAAGTGTCGCCGCTATATCCAAGTACCGGATAGGGCAAAAGATCCCGATAGGATAAGGAGGGGCGGACGGCCAGCGGATGGGAGATTGACATGGAAACATAGCTGTACGATGATTCCTTCAGGATCAGGGAGTGGGGCCAGTTTTCCCTCTGTTGGCGGAGTACAAGTACTCCATCCAGGGTATGATTTTTTAACATATCCATAAGGACTGGGACTGTCCGGTTCACCACTTCAAATTCCATATCAGGGAACGTCTGTTTTAATTCAAAATACAGATCTACCCAGTAGATAAAGTTAAGGATTACAGGGATCCCCAGGCGGATAGGACGGCGGGCGGTGAAAAACTGCCCCATGCCGGAAGAAAGGTCTTCGGTTTCCCTGAGGATTTTCTGACTGCCTTTCAGAAAATAAGAACCGGCGTCATTGGGGAGCAGCCCCTTTGAAGTCCTCTCAAAGAGAACAACGCCCAGCTCTGCTTCCAGGGTTCTGATGGCGGTGGAGACGGTGGACTGGGATACGTTTAGGGCCTGTGAGGCCTTAAGGGTGCTGCCATTCCGGCATACTTCGCAAAAGTACAGCATCTGCAGGAGAGTCATGGTTTCGGGGCTCCTTTCCTTATATAACGATGATTGTCCATTATAGCATAGGAAGAAAAAGGTATCAATAAAATTGATAACTATAGGATTTATATATATTTCCCAAAGAATGGACAATATGAGCTAATA
>CATWBR010000046.1 GCA_958349075.1 uncultured Clostridium sp. | reverse complement strand
GTCACCAGCGACAGGCTCTGCGAAATTTTCCGTATTTCCAAAAACACGCTACTGAGGGATCTGAATATTTTGTCCGAGAAAGGAACCGTCAAGAAAGTGTACGGAGGCGTCACCGCCATGCATCCGCCTTTTTCCGTAAAGGAACTGCTCCCCTTCAACGACAGAGACACTAAGAATATAGATTTAAAGAACAGGATTGCCGGACAGGCTGCCATCCACATTCAGCCCGGGGATACTATTTTTGTGGACACCGGTACTTCAACCTTAAGTATCCTGAGCTATATTACCAACATACAGGGGCTGACGATCATTACAAACAGTGTCCAGTTCATGTACCGTGTGCTGAATTTTCCCAATATCAATGTGATTGCCCTGCCGGGCGTATTAAACCACAACACCGCCTCACTGGTGGGCGTCCCCTGTATCAATAGCCTGGGCACCTACAATATCAGCAAGGCTTTTATGGCCTGTACCGCCGCCTCTCTGCAGAGCGGGGTCACGAATGCGACCTCCGAAGAATACGAGGTAAAAAAAGTCGCAATGGCCCAGAGCCTGGAACATATCCTGCTGATCGACCACACAAAATTTAACCAGACCTCCCTGATGACCTATTCTCAGCTTAAGGATTTTGACCTGATCATCACGGACAAGCTGCCGGAAAACGATTATATCGAATATTTCAAGACCCACAGAGTGACATTGGAAATCGCAGAATAGGCCGGAAGGACAATCGGGCTGCCACAGGAAAAAGAGAAATTGACATACAAAAAAAGGACTTCGTTAAAAATGAACCGCCCTCCAAAAATCAGATCACGGAATCTGATGCCCGAAGGCCGTCTCATTGAAACGAAGTCCTTTCTATTTCAGAACGGTTCTTCCGCCGTCACCCGGCCCGTTACAGATTAAACATCCTGGTAGCCACCGAAAAATAAATGGCAATCGAGCAGGTATCTACCAGTGTCGTGATAATCGGTGATGCCATAATAGCCGGATCCAGCTTCACTCTCTTAGCCAGCAGCGGCAGGATGCAGCCGATGATCTTGGAAATAATAACCGTGCCAATCAGCGAAACGCTGACAGCGACAGCCAGCCTCATATCGCGGTACATCAGGAAAATCCTCAATCCGTTGGCCGCAGCAAGTATCACGCCGACAATCAGCGAAATTCTGAATTCCTTGTACATCACCCTGAAAATATCCTTAAACTTTATCTCATCCAGTGCAATTCCCCTGATGACAAGAGTCGCGCTCTGGGAACCGCAGTTTCCACCCGTATCCATCAGCATTGGTATAAATGCCACCAGAAGCGGCACCACGGAGATCGCGTCCTCATATCTGGTAAGCAGTGTTCCCGTCATCGTTGCCGACAGCATCAGGACTAGCAGCCATACAATTCTGTTTTTCGCATGCTGGAGCACGGAAGTGTCAAAATATGATTTCTCACTTGGATTCATGGCTGCCATCTTCGTGATATCCTCGGTAGCCTCATCCACAGCCACGTCCCAGGCGTCGTCAACCGTTACGATTCCGACCATCCGCTCCTCCGTATCAAGCACCGGAATCGCCAGCAGGTCATACCTGGAAAATAATCTGGCAACCTCCTCCTGATCCGTATGGGTATAGACGGAGATAATATCCGTCTCCATCAGCTCCTCTATTTTCATGTCATCGTCCATTGTCATCAGATCTTTGGCCGAAACAATGCCCGTCAGTTTTCTGTTTTCAAGCACGTAGCATGTGTAGATTGTCTCCTTGTGGATTCCCGTTTTCTTGATATGAGCCAGAGCCTGCGCCACTGTGTTCTCTTTTCTCAGATCCACGTATTCGGTCGTCATGATGCTGCCGGCGCTGTCCTGCGGGTAATTTAAGAGCACGTTAATCTGCGCCCGCTTCTCGCCGTCCACCGTTTCCAGAATCTGAGTCACAAGGTTGGCGGGAAGTTCCTCCAGCATATCCACCGTATCATCCATATACAGATCGTCTAGAAGTTCCTTCAGCTCTTTATCGGTAAACATCTGGACAAGATGCGGCTGCATTGTGTTATTCATATTCGAAAACACATCGGCCGCCTTCTCCTTGGGGATCAGACGGAAAGCCGTCGCCATATCCTTATCGTCCAGCTCTTCCAGCAGGGACGCAATGTCCACTGCGTTCATTACATCCAGAATACTGCGGACTGCTTTGTATTCCCTCTTTGCCATAAGTTCCATAAAAATATCTCTGTTCATTGTTCAGTCCTCTCTTTCCTCTATTTAGTTTTTCTGTCTGATGAAGCACCCGGCATCTGCACGAGTGATAACTGCCTCCGGCATCCATTACGTCTCACCTGCCTTTCCACTTTAAATTTTTAATCATAAGGAATTTCGTCTGCCGCTTCAGCGGCCATACTTCCCCGGCGCGCATTGTGCATATAAAAAGCCCGCTGCCATACGTAGCAGCGGGATCTCAATTATTTGAAATTTTCCATTTCGGCCCTTTTGTTTTACCGGGTTCCGAAACTGCAACGTACAAGCTTTAGTATCACAGGGCAATAGCATTGCATTAGGTGATGCCTTTACGACATCTCCTGCTAACCAGCGCGTTGTGTCTCCACAAATTTGCGGCAGCAATCTTAGGAATATTCCAAATCCCTGTGGTAACCTCACCTACCGAAGTTTCCATATATTCTGTTTTATTATATGACCAGTCTGCCCAAACGTTACCGGAACCTTAATGATAACGGCCCAGCCGTCTTCACGGCAGCTTAAGTCTGTCGTATTATACAACCATGTCACCGCCCTGTCAACACCTTCAGAACAACTTTACATAATTTTTCCAGTATCTTTACGCTTCGCTTTCCATATTATCCGGCTCTGCTTCCCTGTTCTTTCCGCCAAATACCAGGCCGAGTACCATCCCGGCGGCGGCCGGTGCGATAAATCCCAGCCCCAGCTCATATCCCGGCATAAATGACGCCGCCTCCGTTAGCCAGGGAATTACAATCTTCGCCTGCTCCAGCGCATAAATGATGCTGACAACGGCAGTCAGAAAGATTGCCGCAGGATACATTCCCCTTCCGCGCCCCATCCCCGGGTTCATAAATGACAGGACAATCAGTACGATGGCGACCGGATAGATTGCATTCAGCACCGGCACCGAAAAGGCCAGTATCCGGTCCAGGCCCGCATTGGCAATCACGACGCTGGTCACTGCGAACAGGATTACCCAGGCATGGTAGCCGATTCCCGGAATCAGTGACGAAAAATACTTACTGCAGCAGCTTAAAAGTCCGATACAGGTATTCAGACAGGCAATAAAGAAAATGACTCCGAGCAGGACGGCTCCGGCTCTTCCGTAGAATTTACCGGCGGCAAAGGTCAGAATCCTGGCTCCGTTGTCCAGTCCTGCCGCTTCCGCCTGCACCTGTCCTCCCACATAGGAGAGCGCGGCATAGACAAGAGCCAGCAGAATCCCGGCCACTATACCGCTCCGTATCGTCGTTTTCACTACCTGGCCGTCTTCATTTACCCCAAGCGCCCTGATATTAAGGGCAATCACAATACCAAAATTCAGAGCCGCAATCGTGTCCATGGTCTGATATCCCTCCAGAAAACCGGTAACAGCCGCAGCTCCGTTATAATTTCCGGCCGGTCCTCCCGTGACAGGCTGGTGGTGGAAAATACTTCCCGCAAACATGACAAAAATCAGGAACAGAAGCGCCGGGCAGAGTATCTTTCCAAGCCGGTCCGTCAGGCGATCCGGGTTAAATGCCATAAACGTGGCAACGGCAAAAAAACCAATGGAATAAATCAGTTGTCCCGCCGCTTTGCCGCTTTCTCCCACCAGCGGCAGAAGCGTCATTTCAAATGAAGTGCTGGCCGTTCTGGGAATTGCCAGGCAGGGGCCGATTGATAAATAGATAAGGACTGTAAACACCAGGGCAAAGGCTGGATGGACACGTCCCGCCAACTGATGAAGCCCGCCCGAACGCGCAACCGCAACGACGCCGAGCACGGGAAGTCCCACCGCACTCACCAGAAACCCCGCTGCCGCCGGCACAATCGCCGTTCCTGCCTGTACTGCCAAAAAGGGCGGAAAAATCAGATTTCCCGCTCCGAAAAACATGGAGAAAAGTGTCAAGCCTACTATCAGCACTTTTCTCCTATTTAAAGTTCCCTCTCTGTCCATAAAAATATTTCTCCCATACTATAATCTCAAGTCATAACAGACATAAAGACAGTTTATACCGAAATCAATATTTTTACAAGGCAAAGCATTATAAACGTTTTGGAGAGTTGAGGGAGGAAGGGGCGGCCGGGACGGCCAATGTCCTCATCTGCTCATGTTCCTCCCAGGCCTCCCGGAGCAGCTCCGGTTTTTCAAACAGCCTCAGAGCCGTGAGCGCAAGCACTTTTGCGGCTGTCATCATCCCCTTTTCCCCGATGGAGCACCCGGTCTGGGAGACCATCTGCCAACTGTGTCCCGGTGTTCCCACGGCGCAGCAGGCCGTATAAAGCTGCACGGTGGGAACAAGGTAACTCACATCCCCCACATCGGTGCTCACCGGAAGACAGCCGCCGGTTCCCTCATAGGGAACGAGGGTTCCGGCAATTGATTCCTCCCACTCTCCTTTCTCCCGGGCTTTGCCGTCCCGGACGCTCTCTGAGAAAGTCCCTAGAAGACGGACGGCAAGTTCCCTCTCCTCCTCCGTATAGACGGGAAGTTCCACCTTCTGAAGCTGTTCCCAGGCGATCCGGTTCAGGCAGTCGTTGGGGATATAATCACTGTAACTGTTTCCATCCTCAACCTCTACTTCCGTATCCGTCATCATCGCCGCTCCGCGGGCCGCACGGATTAACCTGTCTTTCAGTTCCTCCGCCTGCTCCCTCTTGGGCGCCCTCACCTCATAGGCGGCCGATGCCCTGGCCGGAACCACATTCGGTGCCGTTCCTCCCGCGTCGGTTATGGCATAGTGGATTCTGGCCTCCGGGATGATGTGTTCTCTCATAAAATTGCTGGCAATATTGAGAAGTTCCAGGGCATCCAGAGCGCTCCGGCCCATATGGGGGCAGGAGGAAGCATGGGCGGACTTGCCGGTAAAATGAAAACTCATGCACAGATCCGCCAGGGAGCCCCTCCCCTCAATTCCGTTAAAATCCATCGGGTGCCAGGTCAGCGCGGCATCCAGTCCCGCAAAGCAGCCCGCTCTTGCCATGTGGACTTTTCCGCATCCCTCCTCCTCGCCGGGACAGCCATAAAATCTGACCGTCCCCTTAAGGCCATGCTCCTCCATATATTCCTTTACCGCCACAGCCGCAGCCAGAGAACCGCAGCCCAGAAGATTATGGCCGCAGCCATGGCCGTTCCCGCATGCTGGTTCCGGTTCCTTTACGGCGGTTCCGGCACTCTGCGACAGTCCTTCCAGGGCGTCAAATTCCCCCAGAAAGCCGATGACGGGCCTGCCTTCCCCAAAGCTCCCGGCAAATGCGGTCGGGATTTTGGCCAAATCCGTTTCCACCCGGAAACCGTTTTCCTTAAGAACCCGGCAGAGTGCGGAGGCTGATTTCACCTCCTCCATCCCGGTCTCCGCATACTTCCATATCTCCCTGCTGAGCCCTGTAAATTCTTCTTCCCGACTTTTAATGAAACCGTCTATCCACCGGAGTTTCTGTTCCATCCCTATTCACCTTTCCCTGTGTTTTCTCTGATTGTCTCTAGATTCCAATCGCCACCGCTATGGTCAGCATGATAGCCTGCAGCACAAACATCATCCCAAAAAGCCTGGCCACAAATTTCAGCCAGCGGTCCATTCCAATCCCCATGACGCCGCAGGTGATTGCCACGGCCGTCGGCCAGAACACGTTGGAAAATGCATCGCCGAACTGGAATGCCATAATGGCTATGTAACGGCTCAGTCCCACGAGATCGGCAAGCGGAGCCATAATCGGTATCATTACAACCGCCTGACCGGTTCCGGACGGGATAAACATGTTAACGAGATTCTGCACCGCCAGCATACCAAAGGCAGACAGGCCGCGCGGCAGACTCTGCACCAGGTTCGCCATCCATAAGACAACCGTGTCGATAATTCCTCCCTGTGTCAGAATCACCTCTATAGAGCGGGCAAACCCAATCATCAGAACGGCAAAGATCATTCCCTTGGAGGATTCAATAAAGGCCTCCGCCAGCTCCGTCATATCCATCCTGTTGACAAAACCGGTGATAATCATAAAACCAAGGAACAGCGCAGCCAGCTCCGTCAGGTAAAAACCGTACTTTGTCACCCCGACGGCCAGCGCTGCAATCAGGATTCCAAAGAGAGCCAGTGTCACCTTCTGCCGCCCGGAAAACGGGAGCGCCACCATCTCCTCACGCGACATGGAAACCGCGTCTTCCTTCACCCCATACAGAACGCTCTTCTTCGGATCTTTCTTAATTTTTGCCGCATAGTGCATCAGATAGAGGGTCGTGCAGGCCGTGAAAATAACGAGCGTCACGCAGCGGAATACCGTAAGCACCGGAGTCGTAATCGGCACTCCCGCAATACCGCTGGCAATACCGACATTAAACGGATTAAAGATAGCCCCGGCGCAGCCTGTCACCGTGCCCAGTTCCACAATTCCGGCTCCAACCACCCTGTCATATCCCAGGGAGAGCGCAATTGCCACGAACAGAGGGATAAATCCCCAGGCCTCCTCATGCATTCCAAATGTCGCCCCGCCAACTGCAAAGAGGCAGGTAAAAATGGGAATCAGCAGATAATCTTTATCCTTCATCTTCCTGAGAATCGTCCCCACAAGCGCATTGAGCGTTCCGCTCTTCATCAGAATTCCCACATAGCCGCAGGCAAAAAGGAGGAAAAAGCTGATATCGGCCGAAGCGACGAACCCTTCATAAATACATTCCAAAAGCCTCCACAGCCCTACCGGGTTTGCAGGTATCCTCTCATAGCTGCCCGGAACTACAAGCGCTCTTCCCAGTGCCTCGTCCATTTCTCTTTTAAATGCACCGGAAGGAAGAATCCATGTCAAAACTGCACTTACCACAATGATGAAAAATATAATGATGTAAGGATGTGGTATTTTCATTGCTTTCTTTTCTTTCATTTTTGTACCCCCATTTTATTTTAGTATGCTTTTAGTACAGTACTTTATATCAAATATGTTACCACACCGCCCGGGTAAAGTCAACGGAAGATACACCGGTAATATTCACAAAAAAACTGCTGCATTTTTATGCAACAGTTCTTAAAGTTCTCTTTTATCCTGGAGGCGTCCCCCGCATCTCAACTCAACCGGGCTGCTCTGTCATCTGAAATTTTTCTAAACTCGGCGCTTTCCCTTGACTCTTTTCTTCTGCCCGGTTATATTATTAACCATATTTAATTATATTTAGTTAACCATTATCTCAAAACAGGAGCGTAATTATGAATTTAAGAAGCAGCCTCAACCGGCTCTATTACAATATGACGATCCACGATATCCGTTTTATCAACCACTCCGTAACCGGAAACCTGTCATACAACAGTGTCATGTATCTGGATGTCATTGATTTTCAGGAAAACTGCACCGTCAGTTCCCTGGCCGAGACGCTGAGAATATCAAAGCCGGCCGTCACAAAGAAGGTCAATGAGCTGATAGGACTCGGTTTTGTGGTCAAAACGCAGAGTGAAACAGACCGGCGCATCCATTATCTGAGCGTCAGTGATGCAATCCGGAAAAATACGGAGCTTTATGACCGCCCCTTCGAGCGCGCCCTCCGCACAATTTTAAAGGAATTTGATCAGGAGCAACTGGATATTCTCTGCCGTATTCTCGATACGTACAGTGAAGAAGTGATGAAAGAGGATGGTCAATGATGGAACATAAAATGTTTGCCACACTCTCTCCCCTGAAGCTCTTCTTCCGATGCGCCCTTCCAAGTATGGCGGGAATGGCTGTTTCATCCCTGTACATGGTGGCAGACGGTATTTTTGTCGGCAAATTTATCGGCGCCGGCGCACTGGCCGCAATCAACCTAGTCATGCCTGTCATTATGATCAGTTTTGCATTGGCCGACATGGTGGCCGTCGGCTCCTCCGTCCAAATTTCCATCCGGCTCGGACAGGGAAAAGAAAAAGAGGCCTGCAGTATTTTCAGCTTCAGCGCCCTCTTTATCGTTGCCATCTCCTGCCTGGTGGGCCTGGCCGGATATTTTGGGGGCGCCTGGGCGGTCAGTCTCATGGGAGCCGGGTCCGACGTCCTTGACGCCGCAGTTGAATACATGCGTGTATATGCCGTTTTCGCCCCATTTATCATGATATTCTTTGCCCTTGACAATTACTTGAGAGTCTGCGGAAAAACGATATACAGTATGGGAATGAATATTTTTATCGCCCTTTCGAACCTGTTTCTCGACTGGCTTTTTATTGTACATCTCCGAATGGGAGTCTCGTCGGCTGCGCTGGCATCCTGCATCAGCCTGACAATCGGAACAGTAATCGGCCTGCTGCCGTTTTTCAGCCGTAAACTCGTTCTGCGCTTTGTCACTCCACGCATCCCGTGGCACATAATGAGAAACATCATCGGCAACGGCAGCTCCGAATTTTTTTCCAATATTTCCGCCTCCGTCTTCATGGTCATCATGAACACGGTGCTGCTTAATTTATCCGGCTCCATGGCGGTCGCCGCTTTCTCGATTGTCATGTACATTGATTCCTTTGTCAGCTCCATGCTGTTTGGTATGGTAGATGCCCTGCAGCCCGCCATTAGTTATAACTACGGTGCAAATAAATACGGCCGGATGTTCGGCCTGGAAAAAATTCTGTTGACGGCCGGGGCGGTTATCTCCATCTCCGCCATGGTATTTATGCTCACCGGAGGCCATCTCATCATTCCGTTCTTTATGGAGGGAAAACAGCCGGAACTGCTTGCCATGTCCTCCCAGGCCATGCGTCTTTTCTCCTTCTCCTACCTGGTGAACTGGATCGGAACGGCGGCAAGCTCCTTCTTCACGGCGATGAACCGGCCGGTTATCTCACTGGCCATCTCGTCCGGGCAGACCTTCGTCTTCCCGTTGGCCTCCCTTTTAGTCCTCCCCGCCTTCCTGGGGATAGACGGAGTCTGGCTGACGTCACTGTCTGCGGAGATTCTTACCGCTCTTCTTGCGGTGACATTTATGATGTGGTTCCGGAAAAAGCTCGCTCTAAAAATACCTGACTGAAAAAGCGGCATTTACAGCGGATTACCGTTCTGTCTGCTCATCCATATAAATAATCATCTTCATCACCTTCTCCGGATTCCGATCCGCAAACTCAAGAGCCTCCGGATACCGGCTAAAGGGATATCTCTGGCTCACGGTTTTGGAAATTTCAATTTTCCCTTCATAGAGAAGACGGATGGCCGTTTCAAAATCCTCCCGGACATACATCATATGTCCCAGCAGATTGATTTCCCGCCTCTGGATCAGGGGAATTTCAAATTCCACCGGCTCCTTATAATTTCCCGTCAAAATAATATCGGAATCCGGTCTGGCCGCATGAAGGATCTGTTTAAAAACTGACGGGACAGCGGCACAGTCTATGATAACGTCCGCTTTCCTGACCCCGAAACACTGCTCCACCGCATCCTTAAGCTCCACTGTTTCCGTATTGGCCGTATCGTCCGCTCCGCACGTTTTCGCATAGAGAAGGCGTTCCCCGTTCCTGTCCGCCGCGAGTATCCGCTTGGCCCCCGCGGCCCTCGCGGCCTGTATCACAAGGTTTCCGATGGTCCCCGCTCCGACGACAAGAACATTTCCCCCCTGTATCCTCCCGCTTCTTCCTACGCATCCCACCGCTACCGCCATCGGTTCGGCGAGCGCCGCTTTCTCCGGTTCCATATCGGAGGGTACGTGATGGAGATACTTCTCCTCCGCCGCATAGTACTCGCAGTTGCAGCCGTCCACATGCACTCCCATAACTTTTAAGTTCTCACAGACATTAAAGCGCCCGGTCCGGCACGGATAACATGAACCGCACATAATCTGTGGTTCCACGGTGACCTTGTCCCCCTCTTTAAACTGCCTGACGCAGGCTCCCGTCTTTACGACAACGGCAGCCATCTCATGCCCCATCACAACGGGCATTGTAACCGCCTTATGCTTTCCGTGATAAATCTGCATATCACTTCCGCACACGCCGAAACACAAAATTTTCAGCAAAACCTGCGTTTCCGTAATCTCCGGTATGATTGCCTCTTCCATCACGATCCTGCAGGGCTCGTACAGCCTTGCTGTTCTCATCACTTTATTCTCAGACACGTTCTCCTCCCCGCATTCATTCGCCATTGCCTCTTTGTTTTCTTTTCCTTCCGCCAATACCGGCACCGGCTGCTTTTCCTTCCGCCGGCACCGTTCCCATGCCGTCCCGAACGTTTATTCCAAATGACAGCCGGCTGCGTCCTCGGCCAGCTCCATGGCCGCGTCCACGGAAGCGTTGTCGTGCACAATCGCCCTGAGTCCCTTAAGAACCGCGGCAGGATAGCTGCTCTGCCAGATATTTCTTCCATAAGTAATTCCCGCCGCCCCGGCGTCCATCCCCTGTTTCGTCATCTCAAAACACTCGCGCGTCGTACGGCACAGAGGACCTCCGGAGATCACGACCTTAGCGGGCTCCCCCGTCCTTACAATTTCCTCGAATGTCTTCCCTGAACCGGTCCAGAAGGTCTTAATTATGTCAACTCCCAGCTCCAGCGAAACACGGACGGCGTATTTGACGTTCTCCACACTGTGGCGCTCCGAATCCGGTATTAAATCGCCGCTTGGATAACTGTGGGTTACCGTGGGCATCCCGAATTTTTCCGCCATCCTGATAAAAGAGGCCGCCCTCTCTATTTCCTGTCCCTCAAACTTACTGCACAGCGTCAGGCCCAGCGCAATGGCATCAGCCCCCAGCGTTACCGCCTCTTCGACCTGTGCAATTCCGGTCTCCTCCGGCGACAGGAAACGCGTCGCATTGGTGCATTTGAGAATCAGCGGAATCTCACCCGCAAAGCGTTCCATATGGCGGAGCGCTATCCCTTTATGTAAGGTCAGCGAATCCGGTTTTTCTTCCACCAGTGATTTTAAAAGCCCGTCCATATCCTCTATTCCGTTTATGGGACCGCAGCCAAGTCCGTGATTAATGGCAACCATCAGAGCCTTACCGTCCCCGCCGAAAATACGTTTCATCCTGGTTGTCTTTCCGACACCTGTAAATGTTGGATTCATAACTTCTCCTTCTTTCTTTTATTGATTCCAGCCATCCCACTGTTCAATCCGTCCCTCATTGTACGCCTCCATATAGCTTTGAAGCTTTGCTTTGTCGGGCATTGAATCGGAGCAGCTCTTTCCCGATATCGTTATGGAGGCTGCCGCCGCTGCAAACTTGAGAGCCTCCGGTATTGTCACGCCTTCTATCAGTTTTGCAATCAAAGTCCCGCAAAATGAATCACCGGCTCCCAGCGTTTTATATACATGGGCCGGCATGACGGCGCCGTAAAAGACGTCTCCGTCCCGTGTATAGACGGCAGCTCCATCCCCGCCCCGCTTCATACATACCATCTTTACGCCCTGTCCCAGATAAGTTTCGGCGGAAATCCTGTCGTCCCCGTTGCCCGGATTCACGATTTTTTCCAGAATGTCGAATTCTTCCCTGGTCGATACGATGATATCCGCCATCCCGGCCGCCATATGGTAATAGAGCGAAGTTTCTTCCTCCGAATACCAGCCCTCCCGCCGGTAATCGGGATCAAAGACTACCGTCACATTGTTTCTCTTTGCATACTCCACGGCCAGCAGCACCGCCTCCCGCGCCGGGCTGGCGCACAGCGACGCCCCCGAAACGAGCAGGACTTTAAACTGGCTGATAAAGCTCTCTTTCACCGCCTCCATCTTAAGATGGAGATCCGCCGGATCCTGTCTGTAGAAAAAGTACTCTATCTTTCCCTTTTCCCTCTGCTCCGCTACGGCCAGGCTCTGCCGGATATCCGGCTCCTGTTCCACCGTCATGCCGGATGTGTCTATCCCCTCCTGCTCCAGGTAGTATTTTACATAGGCGCCGAATTTATCTCCCGAAATATTGCCGATAAAGGCCGTGTCGAGTCCCATCTTCGCCGCCTGCACGGCCGTATTGGTCGGGGAACCTCCCACATGTTTTGTAAATGAAACTACTTTTTCCATCGGCGCAAACTGTTCCGGATACAGATCAACTCCCGAACGGCCGATGGCAACAAGGTCTCTTGGTTTGCTCCTGTCAAATAAAATTCTGTCCATTCCTTTTCTCCTCCTCTGTTCCGCGTGCAGTTGACAACTCTTCCCACCCTATTTAAAAAACAGAGCCGGCAGCGTCATCGAGATACCCGGCACGAATGTTATCACTAAAAGAAGCGCGGATAAAATCAGTATAAACGGCAGCATACACTTCACAATTTTCTCCATCGGCACATCGGACATACCGACCAGTACATAAAGAACCATCCCCACCGGAGGCGTCAAAAGACCAATCATCAGATTCAGAATCATGATGATTCCAAAGTGAATCGGGTCTACCCCATATGAAACCGCAATGGGCAGCAGCACAGGGGCCAGAATCGGAATTGCCGCCGAATTATCCATAAATGTGCCGACAACCAGCAGAAGCACATTAATCACAATCAGAGCAAGAACTTTACTCGTCACAAAACCGGTAAATACCGATGCCATCACTTCCGGGAATTTAGCATAGGTAAGTACCCAGGAAAATAGCGCGGATGCCGATACAATCGTCATAACGCTGACCGTTGTCCTGGCCGTATCCATCAGTACCCCGGGGATTTCCCGCAATCCGATGGAGCGGTAGGCAAAGCCCAGAATCAGGCTGTAAACCACCGTTGCACTCGCCGTTTCTGTGGGTGTAAATACACCGGAAAATGTTCCCGCAAGGATAATCACAGGGGTCATCAGAGGGAAAAACGCCCGCTTGAACGCCCGCCATTTTTCACCCGCAGAGGCCTTTTTATCCTTGACGTAGCTGCGCTTTCTGCATGTCATATATACTAAAAAACACATCGTACATGCCATCAGAAGTCCCGGCACAACGCCGGCCACAAACAATCTCCCCACCGATACCTCCGCCGACACGGCAAAGATGATAGCCGGTATGCTGGGCGGTATAATGGGGCCGATAATCGATGACGCCCCCGTCACGGCAAGACTGAAATCCTCATCATACCCGTGCTGTTTCATTGCCTGCACTTCCACGGCTCCAAGGCCTCCTGCGTCCGCAATCGCGGAACCCGACATTCCGGCAAAGATAACGCTGGCTGCCACATTGGCGTATCCCAGGCCTCCGGTCAGATGTCCCAGCATCTTCTGTGCAAAGTAGAATATACGGTCCGTAATCCCTGAACTGTTCATCACCGCCCCGGCCAATACAAAAAGCGGAACCGCCAGCAGGGAAAACGAATCCACGCCTGCGATCAGGCGCTGCGGAATTACATTGAGCGGGATCCCGTTTGTATACAGAAACACGAGGGAAGGGATAAACATACAGTACACAATAGGAATATTCAATAAGATCATGATGAAAAACATGCTCATAAAAAATCCGATGCTCATTCCTGTCTCCCCCTTTCAATGTCGTGTTTCATTTTCACGCCGAATGATATCGCGGTCTGGAGCAGGAGGCTCAGAACACCGACCAGAACAGACACCGCCAGAATCCCCATCGGCATCCGCATGGCCGTAGATCTGATCCTGCTCTGGGCCTCCAGGTATTTCATAATTGAGGGGAGACAGAACAGATACGATGCAAGCACAATTAAATCCGTTATGTATTCCATCCCCCTCTGGATACTCTGCGGAAGCCGCGACGTTACAAGGGAAACCGAAATATTGTTTTTTGTTCTGACGTTATATCCGAGACCCAGCATTACGGTCCACACAAACATGTATCTTGCGCACTCCTCACTCCATATGAGGGGACTGTTCAGAACATATCTGAAAAACACCTGGACAATCAGAAGGATGCAGACAATTGCCATTGTGACGGCCATTAAAATCTGATCCAGGTTTCCCATTACTTTTTTCACCTTTCCCATCATCTGTTTCCACTCCTCATTCAAGTATCAGGCGGCTGCATTAATATGTTACATTCTGGAGTTCCTCATAAATTCCTTCTCCCCACTCCTGCTCAAACTCCTGAATCACGGCCTTTGCCTTTTCCCTGAAAGCGTCTTTGTCCGCCTCGCAAAGTTCCATTCCCTCGGCAAGCAGTTCCTTAAGCAGCGCTTCCTCCTGCCCAACGCTCTCCCCGCTCAGTTTCACACAGTATTCCTCCACCGTTTCCGTAAGCAGACCGCGCAGGTCTTCCGGCAGAGACTGGTAGAAATCTTCGTTGATGCACGGGTTAATCATCTGGACAACATGGCCCGTATTGCTCAGGTACTTCTGGACTTCAAAGAACTTAGCCGTGGAAATTTGAACCAGGGGATTCTCCTGTCCGTCCACAACATTCTGCTGAAGTGCAAGATAGACCTCACTGTATGCCATTGGGGTCGGATTTGCCCCGAATGCTTTAAATTCCGCGATACTGATCGGCTGGTCCGGCACTCTGATCTTAAGACCCTTCAAATCGTCCGGAACCGTCACTTTTTTCTTTGATGTCGTGATAAAACGGCTGCCCAGGTACAGGCTGCCTAAAGGCCTTACCCCTATGGCCTTTGCAGAGTCTTCCCAAATTCCCCTGCATACGTCACTCTTGGAAATCGCCTGCATATGTTCGTTGTTCTGAATCAGATAGGGTGCGTCAAATACAAGGAGCGGTGCATACAGGTTGCCTACCTGACCCGGCCCCAGGCAGGCCAGGGTCACGGTTCCCATGGAAACCCCGTCCGTCAAATCCTTCTCGCTTCCCAATGTACAGTTATGGTAATTCTTTACAACAAAGCGTCCCCCTGATTTCTCTTCCAGCTCTTTTGCCATATCGTCCATTCCTCTGGCAAAATAATGTTCCGGAGCCCATACGGTTCCCAGCGTGATCTCATATACCTTCCCGTCGTCCGCCGCCTCTTTCTTCTCCGTCCCGGCCTCCAGAGTTCCCGCCTGCTGCGCGCTTTCGCCCGCGTTCTCACTTTGAGCTGCACTCTGCGACGGCTGGCTGCTCCCGGAGCCGCCGCACCCGGCAGTTGTCCCTGCCAATGCCGTCATTAAAAGAATCGATGCCAAACTCATTTTTCTCATTTTGTAACCTCCTTTGCTATTTACCCCGTTAGTAAGATCGTAATTTAATGCTATCACATTATGGTTAAGTTTTCAATATATATTTATTAACTTTTTGTCATTTTGTGGGTTTTATTT
>CATWBR010000045.1 GCA_958349075.1 uncultured Clostridium sp. | reverse complement strand
TATCAGGATGGCAGCGTCTCTTCTGGTTTTTATTTCTTCAAGATTATCAGGGCTGTTGACGTTCCCTGATCTTTAAGTTTCTCTCAAAGCAGGCCGGATTCAAAATAAAACGGGCCCCTTACGCAAATGGGTTCTCGGTCTTATACAGCATATTTTTCGGATGATTGAATCCAATTTCTTCCACGTCCACACCGATATACTTAAACACCTCATAGATTGCCTTTCCGTAATGGCCAAATGCCACCGCTCCGTGGTGCGGGAAGTTCTTCTCGATCAGCACATGACGGTAGAAACGGTTCATCTCTGGAATTGCGAAGATTCCAATGGCTCCAAAGGAACGGGTCGCTACCGGAAGAACCTCTCCCTGGGCGATATAGGCCCGGAGTTTACAGTCCGCCGTGCTCTGAATGCGGAAAAATGTAATATCGCCCGGCACAATATCGCCTTCCAGCGTACCCTGTGTTACTTCCTCGGGAAGTGCCCTGGCCATGATGAGCTGGTATTTCATCTCACAGAACGAAAGTTTCTTTGAACTGGTGTTGCCACAGTGGAAGCCCATGAATGTCTCCCTCTGGCTGTAATTGTGGATTCCTTTTATATCCTCCTCATAGAGGTCGGACGGTACGGAATTGTTGATATCTAAGAGGGTTACCGCATCCTCGCTTACACAGGTCCCGATAAATTCACTTAAGGCACCATAGATGTCCACCTCGCAGGATACCGGGATTCCCCGGTCCGTCAGACGGCTGTTCACATAACATGGTACAAATCCAAACTGCGTCTGGAATGCCGGCCAGCATTTGCCTGCAATTGCCACATACTTACGGTATCCCTTATGTTCCTCCACCCAGTCTAACAGCGTCAGTTCATACTGTGCCAGTTTTTCCAGAATTTCCGGTTTCCGGTTTCCTGCGCCCAGTTCCGCCTCCATCTCTTTTACTACGCCGTGAATTCGTGCATCGCCCGCATGTTTATTAAATGCTTCAAATAAATCCAGCTCGGAATTCTCCTCAATCTCCACTCCCAGGTCGTAAAGCTGCTTAATGGGGGCATTGCAGGCAAGGAAATTCAATGGCCTTGGACCAAAGCTAATGATTTTCAGATCGGACAGTCCCACAACGGACCTGGCAATCGGCATAAATTCATTAATCATATCCGCACATTCTTCGGCCGTACCGACCGGATATTCCGGGATATACGCCCTGATCCCGCGCAGTTTCAGGTTGTAGCTTGCATTTAACATGCCGCAGTACGCATCACCGCGCCCCTGAACCAGATTGTTTCCGCTCTCCTCGGCCGCCGCAATAAACATGGACGGACCGTCAAAATGTTTCGCCAGCAAAGTCTCCGATATCTCCGGGCCAAAGTTTCCAAGGTAAACTGCAAGCGCGTTGCACCCGGCCGCTTTCACGTCCTCCAGCGCCTGTACCATGTGGATTTCACTCTCCACAATGCAGACAGGACATTCATAAATATCCTTTTCGTTATATTTTGCCCTGTAAGCCTTCACCAGTGCCTTTCTCCTGTTTACAGAAAGGCTCTCCGGAAAGCAGTCCCGGCTTACGGCCACAATTCCTATCTTTACGTCCGGTATGTTATTCATATTTATATCCTCCATCTTATTCTCGCCATGGACGCGGCAGAGACAGAAAGCCTCTACAGCTTCGCCAGCTCCTTAAAATTCATCTTCAGACTCTGGTACAGGTTCCGGTAAAGTTTGTGGTACTCTGCATATATTTCCGCATTGCCTTTATCCGGTTCGGTGCTGCTCTCCACTCCTATCAGTGCGTCGCAGGCCTCCTCTACACACGGATAGAGCCCACAGCCCACGCCGGCCAGAATGGCAGCTCCCAGTGCAGGGCCTTCCTCTTGTTTCACGGTATTGACACTGCAGCCGTAGAGATCGGAGAGCATCTGCCGCCAGACCGAGCTTCTGCCTCCGCCTCCGCATGCCATCATGCGGGTGACCTCTACTCCCATTTCCCGGAGAATATCATTGCAGTCACACAGGGAATATGCAACACCCTCCATAACGGCACGGAGCAGATGCTTTTTCGTATGGATGGCGGACAGTCCGAAAAACACTCCCCGGCAGTCCGGATCCAGATGCGGCGTGCGCTCTCCCATCAGATAGGGAAGATAAAGCAGTTTATCACTTCCGGCCGCCACTGTCTCCACATCCCTGTTGATAAGGTCATACACGTCTTTGCCCTGTTCCCCGGCCTCCGCCACATAGTCCTGGCAGAACTGATCCTTAAACCATTTCAGGGAAAGGCCTGCGCCCTGTGTCACCCCCATGATATGCCACGCGCCCGGAACAGCGCAGCAGCAAGTATGTACTCTGCCCTTTGGATCGATGGAAATCTTACTGCTGTGGGCAAATACCACACCGGAGGTCCCAATCGTGGTAAATGCGGTTCCATCCCTCACAATTCCTGTTCCCACGGCGGCTGCCGCGTTGTCACCCGCGCCTCCCACTACCCTGACTCCGGTGTTCAGACCTGTTTCGGCCGCGATTTCCGGAAGCAGGGTGCCGGTTACCTCGCAGGATTCATAAACCCTGCCCAACATGGATTTATCAATCGAGAGGGCATCCAGCACCTCATCCGACCAGCACCGTCCCGGCACATCGAGAAGCTGCATGCCGCTGGCATCGGACACCTCTGTGGCAAATACTCCCGTCAGTACATAGCGGATGTAATCCTTGGGAAGCAGAATATGGCGGCAGCGTCTGTAATTATCCGGTTCGTGTTTTCTCACCCACAGGATTTTAGCGGCCGTCCATCCGGTTAGCGGGGGATTGGCCGTGATTGCAATCCAGCGCTCCCTGGGCATGATATCAAGCATGTCTTCCGTCTCTCTTCCTGTTCTCTGATCGCACCAGATAATGGAGGGACGTATCACCTTTCCCGCCTCGTCCAGCATAACGAGTCCATGCATCTGTCCCGACAGGCCGATACCTGCGATCTCCGCGGCAGGTACACCGGACTTTTCCACAACGCTCTTTAACGTTTCCAAAACTGCGTCCCGCCAGTCCTCCGGACTCTGCTCTGCCCAGCCGTTCTCAGGCTGATACAGCGGGTATTCCCTGGAAGAGGAACAGACTGCATTCCCTGTTTCATCGAACAGCACCGTCTTTGTCGCGGATGTCCCCACATCAATCCCTATCAGATAGTTCATGTTATACCCCTTTCTCTGCGTTTTTCTATCTATGATTATATCTTGTCCCGATTCCTCTTTCCAGGCTAAAACTTGACCTTACAATAGCACTTTCTTGTCTTTTTATTCTTTTTTCCCTATTCGTTCCCTGTACGTGCTGGGCAGGCAGCCATAGCGCTTTGAAAATGCTTTGGCAAAGGCTCGGCTGTTAGGAAATCCATTATTAAGCGCTACGTCGTTCAGGCTGTAAGCTGTGCTCATCATCTCCCGCAGCGCATATTCTGTCCTCAGGTTCAAAAGATACGTCTTATAACTGACATTGGCATATTTTTTAAACATCCGTGACAGATAGGTGGGGGAAAAACCGAATTCGTCCGCCACGCTCTTCAGTGTAATATCACGGCTGTAATTTTTCTTCATATAGGAGGTGATGCCGGACAGTTTTTCCAGATGGCGTTTCTGACGGATTGCATCCTGATTTTCCTCGGTCTGCATGAACTCCGTAACCATCAGGTACAAAATTTCTAAAAACAGGCTCCGTACCTTCAGCTCAAAGGCAAACTGCTTCTGCCGGTATATTGTAAACATCTGTCCGATCAGCCGGGCCAGCATCCCGTCGAGCTCTTCTCCTCTCTTCAGAAACACCGTACGTCCGTCCTCCTCCAGATAACCGGAAAAACAGCTCAGTGGAATCTGGATTACAACGGTTGTGTTCGGTTCCGGCGCTTCAATGGAATGTATCTCATTGGAATTTACAATCACAAATTCACCTGTTTTAAGAGGCAGACAGGTTTCCCCGAAGTAAAACTCAAGCCGGCCTTCCATCACCAGGAATATCTCGATCGAGCGGTGCCAGTGGGCGGCCCGCCTGTAACTGCCGTCCTTCCCCTCAAACAGAAACATTTTAAACGGCAGATCCTCATTGGGCAGCACAAGTTCATGGTCAAAATCTCCATTCATAATCTACACCCCCTTATGGGCTCATTTTACCGCAAACGGCAGATCCGTGCAACCGGCTTCCTTCGGCGGTGGAAAGTACGCTTCTCAGCATATTACATCTTAGTTCGCGGCGGGCCGCTTCGTCGACATCATTCCTTACCACCGCAGTGCGATCCACGCGGATCGTTTTTTTCATAGGATGAACTTTCCCATGAAATAAAAAAGACCTGCCACAATCTGTGACAGATCTTAATAACCCTGTTCTCAAAACAGGCCTTACCCGGATATTTTTCATTCGCATACTCCGCTTCGGCGGGGCTGTGTCCACGATGGCTTTCCCATGCTTAAATCACACATCCCATCTCCCGTGAAATCTGAAGCGCGGTATCGCGGATTCTCGGCATCACCGCCTCCTCCGCCTCTTTCGTAAATCTGGGGGTCGGGCAGCTCAGGAATATGGCGGCCACCACTTCCTTTTTCGCATTGAATATCGGCGCAGCAATGGAGCACAGGCCCACTTCCCTCTCCTCACGGCTCACGGCCACTCCCTCGGCTCTTACCTTTTCAAGCTGGGCTATCGTATAAGAGCTGGAACCGTCTTTTAACAGGCGGTCTATTGTTTCCGGTGTCTGATATGCCAAGAGGACTTTGCCGGAAGCTCCCTTGGTCAGGGAATGACGTTCTCCCAGGCTGAAGTCGCGGCGCAGCAGACGCGTGCTGTTCAGACGCATCACACAGACACGTGAATCGCCCTGCAGTGAATATACGCCGACGCCCTCGTTAAACTCGTCCCTCAGCGCCTCCAGGTACGGCTGCGCAATCTGGCAGTAATCCAGATTGGAGAAACTCACCTGGCTTAGCTGTGCCAGTCGGAACCCCAAATAATATCTGTGGTTATTTGGATGCCTGTATACATAATTCTGATTTTCCAGAGTACCTAAAAGGCGCAGCGTCGTACTTGGGTATAATCCTATTTCACGCGATATTTCAACCAGGGAAAAGCTGACCCGTTCCGGCGAAAAACAATTCAATATCTGCAATGCACGCTCAACCGCCCGTACATTATTATCTACTTTCTTTTCACCTGTCTCTGTCTTTTTTGTGCCTGCCAACTGATTTTCCTCCTGACTTAGTTTCTAAAATAGATAGCTTAACTCTTAAGACGGTAAAATCACTTTGCGGACTTTCCATCGTCGTTCATTCAGCAGTCCTGCCGTCTGGAAACAGCCTGATAAACTGCATAGAAGCTGAATGTCATTCCGTTAATTATACCATTTCGGCAAGATCCTGGCAAACACTTATTCCCTTTTATCCTCCACAGCCTAAGTGTATGTACTGCTGAGCAGGAAGTAAACAAAAGCACTATATATGCTGTTCCTTATTCTGAAAGACTGCGGGGCCTGTCGAGCGCAATCCGGCCTTCTTTCCTGGCCGAAGCTTTTTTTGGAATATATCCGGGATATCCGACGGCAATACTGCCGAAAATATCTTCTTCGGCGCGGAGCCCCAGCCGCTCAAAAACAGCACGCACCGCCGGTACGTCGGTCAGCCAGTGAGGCTGGTTGCTCCAACATGCTCCAAGTCCCAGGGCAGCAGCGGCAAGCTGCATATTTTCCAACGCATTGGCACAGTCCGCCATGCTGTTCCCATGGCTGCGCAGGGAAACGGCGCTTATTAGGGTCGGGGCATGATAGATAAAATGATATCCCTCTTTCCTTGCCCTGATAATCCCCTTATTGATATATGCTCCCTCTACGATTTCCCTGGAAGACAGCTCCCTGCGGATCACCTGATTTAATTCCTCCATAAGAATCGGATTCTGTATGACCAGAAAACGGCTATACTGAAGATTTCCCCCCGTCGGAGCATATAAACCGCACTCAAGTATCGTCTTCAAATCCATATCCTTAATCTGTTCTTCCTTATACACCCGGATGCTCCGGCGTTCCAGCATGTTGGCAATTACAGGGTTCATAATATCCCTCCCACTCCTCCTTTAATAGTCTTAATCGCGTACGTAGACATATCCTTCCATAATACGTCTGGCCGTGCGATCCAGGTTGCCGCTCAGCACCGTATGGGTGCCGTCCTCCTCTACCTTCAAATCCGCATATGCATCCATGATCCCCCACGGGTGTCCGATTCTAAGATGCGTGATGCGATCGGTCCCCAGAGACTGTTTTGCAATCTCATTGACTATGGTTCCAGGCGTATTAGCCGCGGTTACTGTACAGATCGCCCCGGTTCCCATATAAGCGTCAATCATCTTCATTCCTACGGAAAACAGACGCCCCACAATATCGACATCCCCGGCTGCAATCGTTTTACTGCTGCCCGCGGTATAGTCCACCGGCTTTGTAACAAAAGCAATCTTTGGGAGCGTCTGGCTGTTGATTTGCGCATCCTCCAAGTCCTTCGCAAAGCCCAGAGCAACGGCACCCGTTCCCCGTATTATTTCCAGGATACGACAAATTTCTGCGCAGTCCAAAAGGGCGTTGAACTGAGACGGTATCTCAGTACCCGTCACGCCGAAATCTTCGGGATGCACGAAAATAACCGGATTGGCCGCGTCCACAAAGGAATATTCGTAAACCTTTCCCTCGATTTCAATGGTATCCTTCACATTTCCCGTTGGAAGGAGCTTTCCGGATGCTGCTCCCTGGGGCGCTACGAATTTGAGCGTCACCTTTGCCGCCGTTCCCGGAACACCGTCGATGGCAAAATCGCCCTCCGTCACCGCCCGGCCGTCCTTCACCGGCACCTGGGCAATAATTTCTTTTTGTGTATTGGTATTAAAAATATGTACCTCCGTCACAGGTTCCACTGCCTCCACAAGGCCCTCGTCAATGGCAAAGGGGCCTACCGCAGAAGAAATATTGCCACAGTTCATCGTCTTTCCAACGATTGGCTGATTGACATCTACCTGCCCAAACTCATAATCTACATCAATCCCCGGACGTACGCTTTTCTTAATCACGGCCACCTTACTGGTAGATGTGTTGGCTCCTCCCATACCATCAATCTGTCTTCGGTCAGGACTGCCGAAAGCGCTTAAAATCACCTTATCCCTCTCCTGTATGTCTGTGGGTAAATCCCCGTCGTGGAAGAACACGGCCTTGCTGGTTCCGCCCCTCATATAGACACAGGGAATCCTCCGGTTTGGTTTATATACTTTATCCATGATTTAAAACCTCCTGACAATCAATTTTTTATTTTTTGATAAATGAATTATTATAAGCTGAAGAACCTTACTGCAGACGGTGACGAAGAAACAGCCGAGGAGACAACATCCTTTATCTTCCCATCCACACCAACCGCATAAATATCGGTTCTGTGGCTGTCGTGAAATGCCGCCGCCAAAAAACGGCCATCCTGTGATAAGGCGAACGCCCGGCCGCCGGCCGCTGTGTCCAGGGTCTGAATCAGCGTCAGTTTACCGCTCGTTTCATCAATTCTGTATACATTGATTACATTCACGATACGCAGCATATCATAGAGAAATTTTCCGTTTCCGCTGATGCAGATATCCGACTGTGACAGGGCATCATGTGGCGGAGCATCATATCCTTCCGGCAGTGTGGAAATTGTTTCAATATACTCCAGTTTTCCCCGGTCACTGTAACGGAATGACGACAGAATTGTCTCAGACTCTTTATTGACATACAGATAAGGGCGTGAAGGATGAAATGCGGCGTAGCGGGGCGCGGATCCGGCCGTCCGCAGGTAAGGCGTCCCCTCGCAGGCAACCACTTTCTCATTCCCGTAGTCAATCCGGAACATGTAAATCTGATCTCCGCCCTTATCGCAGACCACATACAGATTCTTTCCGGGCGCCTTCACGATGGAATGGGCATGGGCGCTGTGCTGGAAGAACTTGGGGCCCGAACCTTCAAGACGGAATATGTGAACCGGTTCACCAATACTCCCGTCTTCGTTCAGAGGAAAAAGCGCCACGGATGACTCGTCGCGTGAAACCTTCAGATGATACTGCCCAAAGGCATCTTTTTCCGTAGCCGTGGCGGTAGTCCGCCCTCCGTGATTCGTCACAAGCAGATATTTTGACTCTTCATCCGTTGTAAGATACGACGGTTTAGCACCGTAAGACGGCCTGCTGCCAATGAGCTTTAAGCTGCCGTCGCCAGGGCTGATTGCGAAAGCGAACAGCCTGCCCCCGCCCCCGCCCGGCAGTCCCGGATAGTCCTGTACCTCATCTGTACAGTAAAGAATATTTCGCTTTCTGTCTATATGCATGCAGCCGATACAGAGCTTCATCTGCTCCAGTTCATTTACAGGGTTTTTAAGAGCGCCGGTATCCGCATCAAAACAGCAGACCGTCATGCCGCTTCCCTCCCCCGGTTTCCGGTTGCCGATATACAAAACCGTTTTATCCATAGTCCTCCTTTTCCACCAGACCGCATTGCGGCAGAAGCCCCTTAAAAGGGATCCCGGCCTCAGAATTCTCCGCCTGCGGCTGGCCGCTATAGCGACATTATTTCATCATAAACCAACGGGCCCGGAGTCCGCTTCGCAAACCCCGAACCCGATATAAAAGTTCTCTGTCACATATGAATCTGTACCTGAAGTTTCCGTTCTTATTTTCCTTTTCCATATTATTGTTTACGCCGGAACTTCTTATTCCTGTTTAAGCCGGTAATACTCTTTTAGCTGGCCATAAAGTTGAAAATATCGTACATGCCGAACAGTCCGAGGACCATTGTGAGAATCAGCATGGCAACTGCCAAAACGATCATCCGTGGAATCATTGCCTCCCTCAGTTCGTCCGGCGCCAGGCCGACAAGCATGGAACCGGCCGTCGAGAACGGTGAGAATCCTGTGGCATTGGAACCAAACAGAATTGCAGAATAAAGCCCCACCGGATTCAGTCCGGTTGCCGCTGCCAGAGGAGGCACAAGCGGGTACATAAGCGGCAGAACCACGCTCCACGTACTGGAAAAAATACTCAGGATACCTGCAATCAGGCAGAGGAACGGGCCGACCAGGAACTTTGGAACACTGCTGCCGAAGAGCCCTTCAATCACTTCCACCATACCAGCCGCTTTAGCAATCTCCATCAGGAAGCAGACGCCAGCCACCAGAAGGATTGTATTCATCGGCAGCCTCTTGATAACCTCTTTTGTATCCGCCAGTTTCATAACGCTGGCAATCATGGCAAAGATTAAGAAAATCGAGTGAGGCTGGCAGACGAGAATCAGATTTTGTATCATCGGGCTCTCGAATTTAAACCATGTATTCAGCATGTTCGGTATTACAAGGAGCAGGAAAGACAGAATGATAAGGACAAACGTCTTTTTCTGAATCGGGTTGAAGTCTTCCGGTTTCTCGATTTCGATCTCCTTCGCACTGAAAGACTGTATTTCTCCCGCTGCCTTTTTCTTTCTTGCCGCGAGCCAGTTAAAGAAGAAATAACATACGGCCATGGTCACGCACTGTTTTACCAGTGTGGTACAGTAGTTTGCCGTTGCAGTCCTGACCGCGATCTCGGTTGCCACCCCGTTGTTCTCAACGAAGCCAATCATCTGTACGCCCATGCCGGTCCAGGGATTATAAGTTCCGACCGTATAACCAAGGCTGACTGCGCAGACCGTCATCAGAGGATCCATTCCAATCTGAAGACCGATTGCATAGCTGATCGGAGCAATCAGTACCTGAGACGCCGTACCCGCTCCCAGGAATGCCAGAATTGCGGTAATGACAAACATAACCCACGGAATCAGTTTCAGATTATTCCTGAAACGGTACAGAAGCTTTTTGCCAAATACAAGCAGCGCTCCGTTCTCCGAGGCGAATTCGAAGAAAAGGCTGCAGGCCAGCAGAAAGAACACCAGGTTATCCGGCCAGTATTTGTAAATTGTCGCTGCCTTCTCCCCCTGGAGCACACAGCCGATGATGAATGCAAACGCCATTGCTGCGATACCCATGTTAACCCTCCACATGTTGTAGGCAACGATGACTAAAATAATTGCGATTAAACACGCCCATAATACTATCGTATTGCTCATTTGTAATCTCCCCCTGTTCTTTCAGGTTAAATGATTAAGTAATTAAAGAGCCCTGTCATATTCCGTTTTGGAAACGAGTTTTACAATAAAATCGGATTTCGTATGTACAACTCCGTCCTGATTTTCTCCCCAAACCTTGACCTCCACAAGATGTTCCCCGTTTTCAATGAATTTTCTTGCAACTTTCCCTTTTACGTATGTCATGTCCCCAAAGAATACCATACGTCTGTCCTGTGAATCCATGGATTTGACGAAAGCATCGTCTCCCATCCAGTCCGTAATTCCGTGAACCAGCATCATCTCATTCTGTGCTCCGGCCGAGTTTGCATACGGATATCCGAAAATATGCGCCGCATGATCCGTATAATGCCAGTCGCGGCGGAGAATATGCTCATTTGTCTCAGGATCCTTCGGATGATGCTGGAGGTGTTCCCTCATAACGGCCCATTTGATGGCGTAGGCATACGGATAGCAGCTTACCATGGTGCGGGCGCAGGCATCGGCCACGTCCATCGGCCCCTTGATAACGGTCGGGATTTCTTCCCCTTCCACCACATCCTCCCAGTAGCGGATATTGGCGCCGCGGCGGTTCTTGCCGGCGAGCTGATCGTCGTATGCCTGATGGATCATCTCCAGCTCCTCATCACTGTAAAAATGTCTCTGCTTGTCCTGGTACATCTTCGCTTCTTTTACTTTTTTACCGCGTTTTCCCGGAGGCGTAGCCATGTAGATGTTGCGGTGTGTCTCGATTGCCACAACCTCATCCCTCTGATTAATATAATAACGCGGAACGCTCTCAATGAACATACGGTACGGTTTATCTGTCACCTGTTTTTCTACAAAACCGGCATATTTGTCATAAATTGAGAAGCTGTCTCCCGGACGAATTGGCTTAAAGTATTCATGCTTACTGCCTCCGGCCAGACGCGAAATCCCGGGCACCCTCAGGCGGCCGCCGAAGGAGGAACCAAAAGCGATGCATGTCTCAAATGTCGGAGGAGCGATAAAACCTCCCCAGCGCGTGCCTGCAATATAGGACGGATCCCGCCAGAACGGGCTTGGATCGCCGATAGCGTCCGCATAATGCCTGATTAAATCCTCGGTAATCACCTTATAATTGATTCCCCTTACGTACTCATCGTCCATGATGGCATAGGACGGAGGCGGAAGCATAACCTCTCCCCTTCCCTCATTAAACTTTGCAATGTGTTCGTCCAGCGTCTTGTTCCACTCTTCATCACTCAAATGATCCCAATCATACGCAGCATCAAATTTTGCCATTTTTTCTCCTTTCAGAAATCCCCCGCTGTTTTGCGGTATTATTTTAACTTTTTACCTTTTACCAGATGATTTTTTCTTCTTCAAGCCTCTGTCTCTCTTCCTCCGGAATTCCCAGAAGGCCGCCGAAAATTTCATCGTTGCTCTCTCCCATTGACGGACCTGCTTTATAAATCCTTGCCGGCGTCTCGGAAAATTTCCACACCGCGTTCATGACAACCTGCCTGCCAAGTGTGGGATGGTCTACCTCCGTAAACATATTCCTGGCTTTTGTATGAGGATCTGCGAGGATTTCCTCCGCATTGAAGGACGGCATTGCCGCCACTCCGGCTGCCTGAAGAAGCTCCATCAGTTCATAATGTGTATAGCCCGCAGTCCATTCCGCCATATGGCGGTCCAACTCCTGCCTGTGCTCATACCGGCCGTATACGCTGTCATAATCACGGTTCTTCGCCCACTCCGGTTCTCCCATCACGCCCAGCAGGGACTGCCACTCTTTATCGTTGGCCACCGCAATGCTGATCCATTTATCCTTGCCTTTACATCGGTAGCAGTTATGGGGAGCCATAATGTCGTCCCGGTTGCCCCGGCGGTACGGTGAGCGCCCATTCATCGTGTAATCCATCAGTTCCGGACCGATAAGGGAACTCATGCACTCGGACGAGGATAAATCAATATACTGCCCCTTTCCCGTATTCTGCCTGTGAACCAGGGCCGTGATTAAAATAAACGCAGCCATGGTCCCCACCCTCATATCCTGGACACCGCTCATAACGTTCGGCGCACCATCCTCGTATCCGGTCAAATAGGCAAGTCCTCCAAAGGATGCGAAAATCGGAGCAAATCCGGCATACCCACGGTATGGCCCGGTGGAACCAAAGCCGGAGGATTCTATCATGATGATATCCGGTTTGACCGCCGCCAGATCCCGGTAGCCAAGCCCAAGCTTGTCCATTTTTCCGGGGCGCATATTGGCAACGACAATATCGCATTGTTCCACGATTCTCTTTGCAAGTTCGGCTCCTTCCGGTTTTGTGAGATCCAGGGAAACTCCCTTTTTATTCAGGTTTGCATTGTTAAAGGTGGGAGAATTGTCAAGACCGCTAAAATCGTCGGCATCCATGACCGTTCCTTTCCGTGTCTGGTCGATACGCCCGCGGCTTTCTATCTTGATTACCTCCGCTCCCAGATAAGAGAGAAGGGACGCCGCATAGGGTCCCGCCCAAACCCAACTGAAATCAGCGACTCTTATTCCTTTTAAAGCATCTTTAAACATCTTTCATCTCCCCATCTCCGGCTGCCGCCATTGATATTTTGTTATATCCGGGTCCTACCAGATAATCTGCTCTTCTTCCAGTTTCTTTATGTCCTCCTCCTGCATTCCCAGCAGGTTTTCAAACACATCGTAATTGTCTTCGCCTAAAAGCGGACCCGGTTTTCGGATTCTGGCAGGCGTTTTAGAGAGCTTCCATGCCGGATTCATGACCACCTGTTTTCCAAGAGCCGGATGATCCACCTCTGTGAACAGGTTCCTCGCCTTTGTATGGGGATCCTTCAGAATCTCTTCCGCATCAAAAGACGGCATTGCTGCAACTCCCACACCCTGAAGACGTTCCATCAGTTCATAGTGGGTATAATTGACCGTCCACTCCGTCATATGGGCATCCAGCTCTTTTCTGTGCTGCCAGCGGCTGTACACGCCTGCATATTCTTCCGCCCTCGCCCAGTCCGGGTCTCCCATAGCCAGACGGAGGGCATCCCACTCCTCATCCGTAGCCACCGCAATACTGATCCACTTGTCTTCACCTTTGCAGCGGTAACAGTTGTGGGGAGCCATAACGGCATCCTGGTTGCCGCAGCGGAACGGCGATCTCTTATTCATCGTATATTCCATCAGCTCCGGACCTACGAGGGCACTCAGACATTCCGATGATGAGAGATCGATATACTGGCCTTTCCCTGTCTTCTGTCTGTTAATCAGCGCAGTAATAAGGATAAATGCAGCCATGGTCCCGGCTCTCATATCCTGAACGCCGCTCATAACATTCGGCGCACCGTCCTCATATCCGGTCAGATAGGCAAGACCTCCAAAGGATGCAAAAATCGGTGCAAATCCGGCATACCCGCGGTATGGACCGGTACATCCGAATCCCGAGGATTCCAGCATGATGACATCGGGTTTCACCTTTACCAAATCATGGTAGCCCAGTCCCAGTTTATCCATCTTTCCCGGCCGCATATTGGCGACGACAATGTCGCACTTTGCAACGAGCCGTCTTGCCAGTTCAGCGCCTTCCGGCTTTGTAATATCAATAGATACGCCCTGTTTATTCAGATTCGCATTGTTAAAGGTCGGGGAGGAATCGTATCCGTTAAAGCTGTCGCCGTTCATGATGGAACCCTTACGTGTCTGATCCACACGGCCGCGGCTCTCGATTTTGATTACTTCAGCGCCCATATAAGAGAGGAGCGAAGTCGCATATGGACCTGCCCAGACCCAACTGAAATCAGCAATTCTTATTCCTTTTAAAGCATCTTTAAACATCTCTTGGTCCTCCTCCCTTTAAATGACGCCGGCTTCTTTAAGCTTCACCAGGTCACCCTTTGTATAGCCAAGGCGGCTGCAGTAGATTTCTTCGTTGTGCTGTCCCAGAAGCGGAGCCCCGTGATTGCCGCTGACCATGATGTCGGAAAATTTATAAGGCATGCCCGGATATTCCAGTTTTCCTGCTGCCGGATGTTCGATCTCCTCGAAGAATTCACGTGCCTTTGTCTGAGGCGAATTGTATACCTGCTCCGCGGAACAGATAGGCGCGCATGCCGTGCCCTGGGCCTGTATTTTGAAGAACAGTTCCTCGGTATCGTACTTTTTAGCCTCTTCCCTCAGGTAAACCTTAAGCTCCTCAAAGTGGGCATCTCTGTCCTTCTGGTCGATAAACGGTTCTTTCTGAGCCCATTCCGGATTGCCCAGGGCCTCCACAATGCCTCTCCACTGCTTTTCCGGATAGAGTACCACGATGATGTAACCGCCGTCCCTGCACTGGAGCAGCGTATCCCGCACGCGGTTTACGCCGACGCGTGAGGGGCTCTTGCCCATCATGTAATAGCGGACAATGTTCATCTTCTCCAAAGCCATCATGCCTTCCTGTTTGGAAATATCGATGTACTGCCCTGTTCCACCCGCATTTCTCCAGAAAAGGGCACCCATGATGCTGACCGCCGTATAAACTCCGACGTCGCTTTCCCCGACGTAACCACCGCCCTTGATTGGCTCCCTGTCCGCGTTCGGTGAAGCGGCCGGAAGTACATACCCGGCTCCGCTGGCATGATATGTATTCAGATAATATGCCTTGTAATCACGGTATGGGCCATACTGTCCAAACGGAGTAATGGATACCATGATCAGGGAAGGATTCAACTCTTTCAGGCACTCATAATTCAATCCAAGCCTCTCCATCTCTCCCGGCTTTGTGTCTTCGACCAGAATGTCCGCCCCGGCCGCCAGTTTTTTAAATATGCCGCGTCCCTCCGGAGACTCCAAATTCAGGGTTACCCCCAATTTGTTTGTATTGTGGTAGAGATAAAGTCCCGAAAGTTCCGGGTCGGGATTGTCATTTAAATACGGCCCTCTTCTCCTTGCATCGTCGCCTTCCGGTCTTTCGACCTTGATAACCTCGGCTCCAAGATCGGCAAGCAGTTTTGTACAAAAAGGTCCTGAAATAAAATTACAATACTCCATCACCTTTACTCCGCTAAGCGGTCCTACCGCCATTCAACTCACTCCTTTCCATTTCCCTCATTTTTTTATTTAGTTTCATGATTTGCGATTTCACTTTACAAATTTCTATTTTACGCAATTCATTTCTGTATAATAGAATATTATCACGTTTATTTTTTCTTGTATACGGTTTTAATCGACAAAAAACAGAATTAATTTTTGTGCAATATAACTA